>NZ_JBOZRT010000002.1:0-1677 GCF_050789165.1 Azospirillum sp. | reverse complement strand
TCGAGCGCATCGGCTTCTACAACCCGATCGCCAAGGACAACGAGGAAAGCATCCGCATCGCCCAGGACCGCCTGACGTACTGGCGCGGCGTGGGCGCGCAGGCGTCGCCCACGGTGGAGCGCCTGATCAAGCAGGCCGCGACCAAGGCCGCCGCCGCTCCGGCCCCCGCTCCCGCGGCCGCCTGAGGTCGATGGCGACGCCCGGGCTCGAGCCCGCGGAACTGCCCGCGGACGCCGTCGAAGTCGGGCGCATCGCCGATGCCTGGGGCATCAAGGGCTGGTTCAAGGTCCTGCCCCACAGCGCTTCCCCGGAAGCGCTTTTTTCTTCCAGGCGCTGGTACCTGCTGCCGTCCGAGCGCGGGCCGAAGGCCTTCACGGGGCCGGTCCTGCTGCGCATCCGCGAGGCCAAGGAGCACTCGGACAGCGTGGTTGCCACGGCCCAGGAGGTCGACGACCGCACCGGCGCCGAAGCACTGAAGGGCGCCCGGGTCTTCGTGGCCCGGTCGAGCTTTCCCACGCCCGGCGAGGACGAGTACTACTGGGTCGACCTGATCGGCCTGGAGGTCGTCAACCGGGAGGGCGTCGCGCTCGGCCAGGTCAGGGACCTGCTCTCCACCGGGCCGCAGACCGTGCTGGTGATCGAATACCAGGCGGACGGCCAGCCGGCCGAGCGGATGATCCCGTTCGTTTCGGCCTACGTCGACAGTGTGGACCTGGCGGCCAGGCGCATCATCGTGGACTGGCAGCCGGACTACTGAACCGGCCCCATGGCCATGCGTTTCGACGTCGTCACCCTCTTTCCGGAACTGTTCGGGCCGTTCCTCGAATGCGGCGTCACGCGCCGCGCCTACGAATCGGGGCAGGTGCAGGTGCGATTGTGGAATCCGCGCGATTTTGCCGAAGGCAATTACCGGCGCGTGGACGACCGCCCGTTCGGCGGCGGTCCCGGGATGGTGATGATGCCGGCGCCGCTGGCGCGCTGCCTGGAGGCGATCCGGGCGGACCGGCCGGACCAGGTGCCGGTCGTCCTGTTTTCGCCGGTCGGCCGCAAGCTGGATCACGCCGGCGTCGAGGGCTGGTCGGCCGGCGAGGGCGCGATCCTGCTGTGCGGCCGCTACGAAGGCATCGACCAGCGCTTCATCGACCGCCATGTCGACCTGCAGCTCAGCCTCGGCGACTTCGTGCTCTCCGGCGGCGAGATCGCCGCCATGGCGCTGCTCGATGCCGTCGCCAGGCTCCAGCCGGGCGTGCTCGGCGACGAGGACAGCCACCAGTTCGACAGCTTCAATCCGGCGCTGGACGGACTGCTGGACTGCCCGCACTACACGCGGCCCGAGGAGTGGGAAGGGCGGCGGGTGCCGCCGGAACTGCTCTCGGGCCACCATGCCCAGATCGAGCGCTGGCGGCGCGACCGCCGCCTGGAGATCACGGCCCGCGAGCGGCCCGACCTGATCGCCGCCGCCCGCGCCGCCGGGCGCCTGACCAAGGCCGATGAGGCGGTGCTGGCGCAGTTGTGCTGACACGCTATAATGGCAGGCTTTTCCGATCCTCTGCCCGGCCGCGGCCAGCTTTCGAGCCTGAACGCCGCCCCTCGTGTAGCGCGGGCACGATCAATGCAAGGTAACCCATGAATCTGATCCAGACCCTCGAGCAGGAAGAAATTGCCCGCCTGGGCAAG
>NZ_JBOZRT010000152.1:0-17853 GCF_050789165.1 Azospirillum sp. | reverse complement strand
GCGGACGGGCGGGGGAAGCGCAGCGGGCTGCCCTCCGCCGCCGTCAGCCCGGCGAGGACGCGCGCCGCCAGCGCCGCCAACGCGGCGTAGCCGGAGAAGACGTGCATGCGGTAGGTGTCCTCGTCCCCGGTCAGGTAGGCGACCAGGAAGGCGCCGGACAGCGTGGCATGGAACAGCAGCAGGAACGCCATCTCGGCGGCGGTGGGCTTGCGGGCGGCCATGGCGGGCCCTCCTCGGGGGTCAGTCGTCGTGGGCGACGGTGCGGTCGGCGGCGAAGGCGGGCAGCCCGGACAGGCCGAGGCCGCCCGCCTGGTAGGCGGCCGCCAGGACCGCGATGATCGCGGCGGCGGCCAGCCCATGGATCAGCATGCGCGTGAGCATCGCGCGGCTCAGTCGTCGTCGTGGTGGCGCTCGCGGCGGCCGTCCTGGCGGCCGAAGGCGGTGCCGTCGTCGCGGATGATCTGGTTGGCGCGGATGGCACCCTGACGCACGCCGCCGGTCACGGTGACCTGCTGGCCCGGCTGCAGCCCTTCCGGCAGGAACCCCTTGCTGGTGACATCGATCTGGTCGCGGCCGTCGCTCACGGTGAACCAGGTGGCCGCCACCTTCGAGATGGTGCCGGTGGTGGTGCCGCCGCCGGCGCTCATCAGCTCGGCGATCGGCTGCGGGGCGCCGACGGCGGCGCTGTGGTCGCGGCGGTGGTGGTCGCCGGCCTGGGCGGTACCCGCGGCCAGCACCAGGGCGGCGGCGGCGAACGTGGCGGTCTTCAGCATGGCTCGTGTCTCCGGTTGTCGGCGCCCCTCGGCGCCCGATGACCGCACTCTAGGAGACTTGACCTGAGCCGACCCTGAATGGGCCGTTCATCCGGCGTTCAGGATGATGTCACCAGTACGCGTGAACCTTCCCGGTTAGAGCCGTGGCATGTCTGGCGTCGGCCTCACGGCGCCCACGGGTCCGCCCGGCATCCGCTGCTCCCTTCGCGGCTCGCTCGCCCATCGCGGCGTGGCGCCGCCGGGCTTCTTCGGGCCAGGAACCCTTGATGAAGGCGAGAACGACCCAGATCTCGGCGCTGCTCAGAACGCCGCCGAAGGAGGCATGCCGCTCTCGTAGCCGGATGGCGCGACGACTCTTACGACACCACAGTGTTCGCCGCTGCGGTCGCGGCGTGCGTCGGCCGTCACCATCGGCGGCCACGGCCACTGAGCGCGGGAGAACCGCCATGAAGAACGACGACCTCTGGCCGCCCCTGGCCATCGTCGCCGTGTGGGCGGCGGGGCGGCGTCCCCTTGGCGGAAGGCGATGGAGCGGGCTGCTGGACTCGAACCAACCTGGCCAGCCTGGAAAGCCGGTGCCCAACCTCTGGACCAAGCCCGCGTCACGCCTGTGATCCTGTCGCGGGGGCGGCCCTCCGGCAATGGGGCATGCGGGGCGCCCCGTTTGCATGGGGGCCGGTCGCGATGGCGTAGCGCTCCCGCTCGCCGAAGCCGGTCAGCCGCCTCCGCCCAGGGCGGCGATGAAGACCGCCCAGCGCGCCTCGAACAGACCGAGCGGGGACGGTCCGTCGCCCGCCGCGTCGTCATGCAGGCGGACGCGGTTGTTGACGCCCTCCAGAAGGTCGAGGAGGATTCCGCCAACCGCGGCGGGATCGCCGGGCCGCAGGGAGCCCGCCGCCTGAGCGGCCGCGACGGCCTCGACCAGCGGCTCCAGCGCACGGCCCGACCATTCCGCCAGCCGGGAGCGCAGGGTGGGCGAGACGGCGGCCTCCGCGCTGACGGAGAGATAGAAGGCCGCGTACGCGCGCGACGACCCGACCTCGACATAGCGCAGCGCAGCGCGGCGCAGGGCGTCGAGCGGCCCTGCCCCGCCGCCGGCGGCGGCGGTCAGCGCTTGGCGGAAGCGCTCGATGTCGCGCGCGACCACGGCGTCGAGGAGGGCCGCCTTGTTGGGATAGCGGCGGTAGAGCGTGTGCTTGGAAACGCCGAGGTCGAGGGCGATCTCCTCCACGCTGCTGTTCGCGACGCCCTTGCGGCAGAAGACCGAGCGGGCGCCGTCCAGGATGCGCGCGTCGATAGCGGCGGCCTGCTCGCGGGTCGGCCGTCCTCCCGGCTTGCGGTCTCCGGTATCCATGTCACGCCCTTTCAAAACAGCACGGGTTCGTTGCGTTTTTCGCCATTCCCTGTTATCAGCACGATACCGTGTCGATATTGGGCGTTCAACAAGGTCCCCCGCATGGCATCCATCACTGTGTCCCGGCTCGCGTGGTCGGCGCCTGACGGCCGCACCGTCCTGACCGATCTCGACCTCAGCTTCGGGCGGGAGCGCACCGGGCTGGTCGGGCGGAACGGCGTCGGCAAGACCACGCTGCTGACGCTCATCACCGGCGAGCGGGCGCCGCGCGCCGGCCGTGTCTCGGTGAGCGGCACCCTCGGCCTGCTGAAGCAGACGGTCCGGCCCGGCGCGGACGAGACGGTGGCCGACCTGTTCGGCGTGACCGGGGCGCTTGCCGTCCTGCGCCGCGCCGA
Source organism: Azospirillum sp. (assembly GCF_050789165.1). Lineage (NCBI taxonomy): Bacteria > Pseudomonadati > Pseudomonadota > Alphaproteobacteria > Rhodospirillales > Azospirillaceae > Azospirillum > Azospirillum sp. Next base: position 15,331 of record NZ_JBOZRT010000152.1, on the reverse strand, counting down.
GGCTGGTCTGGCGGACGCCGAGGCGCTGGCCGGGGCCGACTGGACGCTGGAGGACCGCATCACCGCCACGCTGGCGCGCGTCGGGCTCGATGCCGGCCCCGACACCCGCCTGACGGACCTGTCGGGCGGCCAGAGGACGCGCGCCAGCCTTGCCGCCGCGGTCTTCGCGGAACCGGACTTCCTGCTGCTGGACGAGCCGACCAACGACCTCGACCGCCCCGGCCGGGACGCCGTGATCGCGCTGCTCGCGGGCTGGCGGGCCGGGGCGATCGTGGTCAGCCACGACCGCGAGCTTCTCGACCACATGGACGCGATCGTCGAGCTGACCTCCCTGGGGGGAGCGCGTTACGGCGGCAACTGGACCCGCTATCGCGAGCGCAAGGCGACGGAGATGGAGGCCGCGCGGCAGGATCTGGCCCACGCGGAGAAGCAGGCGGCGGAGGTCCGGCGCAAGGCGCAGCTCGCGGCGGAGCGGAAGGACCGCCGCGACGCGGCCGGGGCGCGGAATGGCGCGCGTGGCGACATGCCCCGCATCCTCCTGGGCGCGCGCAAGAACAACGCCGAGGCGAGCCGGGGCGAGGGCGTCAGGCTGGCCGAGCGCCAGCGGGCCGAGGCCCAGGCGGCGCTCGCGGCGGCGCGGGCCCGCGTCGAAGTGCTGCAGGACCTGTCGGTGGCGCTGCCGCCCACCGGGCTTCCGGCCAACCGGACCGTCCTCCGGCTGGACGGAGTCACCGCCGGCTACGACGCCGATCACCCGGTCATCCGCGACCTGTCCTTCGCTATGGTCGGGCCGGAGCGGGTGGCCGTCGCCGGGCCGAACGGATCGGGCAAGACGACGCTGCTGAAGCTGATCGCCGGCCAGATCGCCCCGGTCCGGGGCACGGTGTCCGTCGCCGTGGGCTTCGCCATGCTGGACCAGCGCGTCGGCATCCTCGATCCCGACGCCTCGGTCCTCGACAACTTCACGCGCCTGAACCCCGGCGCGACCGAGAATGCCTGCCGGTCGTCCCTCGCCCGCTTCCTGTTCCGCGCGGACGCGGCGCTGCAGCGGGTCGGCACGCTGAGCGGCGGGCAGACGCTGCGCGCCGGCCTCGCCTGCGTCCTGGGCGGACCGCAGCCGCCGTCGCTGCTCATCCTCGACGAGCCGACCAACCACCTGGACATCGACGCCATCGAGGCCATGGAGGCGGGGCTGCGGGCCTATGACGGCGCGCTGCTGCTGGTCAGCCACGACGAGACCTTCCTCACCAACGTCGGCGTCGGACGGCGGCTGGACCTTGCCCCGCCGGCGCCCGGCAGCACGACCGGCGGGACACCGGGGCCACGCTGAGGACCGTCGCCGCCTCGCCCGCTCGGCGCAACAAACGTTCACAATACGGCCCGAGAATCCCTGGATCCTCCACCATCCGGGAAAGCTCCGCTGCGGAATCGACGGGCGCGGCGACCATCGTCCAGACTTGGCCCGGCAACCCAGGGAGACGAATATGGCGCCGACCTCATCGGCCACGATCTTTCAAAACCCCGCAACCGGCCAGACAGAGGCGGTGTCCAGCCGGTCGGGGGTCTGGGCGTTCCTGTGCGGTCCATTCTATTTCGCCGCCAAGGGCGCATGGATGCACGCCGCGATTCACGCGGTGCTGACCGTGATCGCCGCCCTGCTTTGGCCCAGCGGGATCCTGATGGGCGTCGGTGTCTGGTTCGGCTACGCGTGTGCGACGCCGACCATTCTGGAGGCGCGCTACCAGCGCCTGGGCTGGCAGAGAGTCTCGGCCTGAGCCGATGCGGCGGCGGCTTTCAAAGCCGTCCGGCGTGACGCGCCCTGCGGGAACGAACGTGGCCGGTGGCCCGTTTCGAAAGCAGGAGCCGGCCCGACGCGCCGGCATATGCTTGGAATGGGTGGATCATGCTCTCCTGGGCCATCGCCTTTCTGGTCATCGCGATCATCGCCGGTGTGCTGGGCTTCGGCGGCATCGCGGGAACCGCAGCGGGAATCGCCAAGATCCTGTTCTTCGTCTTCCTCGTGATCTTCGTCATCTCCCTGTTCTTCGGCTGGCGCGGCCGCACACCGCCGGTATGAGGACACATCCCGCCGCCCGGCGGCGGTCGTGAGGTAGTCACCGACGCTCCGGGGCGAACCGCCGCAGGATGACGCCGACCATGGACGACCCCGGTCCGTCCGTGCGATCCCTGGCGTCCGGGAGGCGGTATGCACTGGATCCTTGGTTTGTGTCTGTGCGTCTGGACGGCCGCCGCCGCGGCGGCCGAGCCGCCGGTGCGCGTCGGCGTGCTGGCCTACCGCGGCGGCGACCACGCCACGGCGGCGTGGGAGCCGACCATCCGCTACCTCGCCGAGCGGCTGCCGGGGCGCGGCGCCCTGATGGTGCCGCTCGACCTCGCCGGGATCGAAGCGGCGGTGCGCGAGCGCAGCGTCGATTTCGTGCTGACCAACACCGGCCAGTACGTCGATCTGGAGGCGCGGCATGGCATCACCCGCATTGCCACGCTGCGTTCGCATCACGCCGGGCAGGACGGCGCGGCCATCGGTTCGGCCATCCTGGCGCGGGCGGACGACGAACGGATCCGCACGCTGGGCGACCTCAAGGGGCGACGGCTGGCGGCGGTGGACCCCGATGCCTTCGGCGGCTTCCAGGTCGCCTGGGGAGAGCTGCTGGAGGCCGGCGTCGATCCGTTCGCCAACACCGAGACGGGCTTCACCGGCTTTCCGCTCGACCGCGTCGTGATGGCCGTGCGCGACGGCAGCGCCGACGCCGGCATCGTGCGCGCCTGCGTGCTGGAGGAGATGGCCGCGGAAGGCCGGATCGATGCCACGGCGTTCCGCGTTCTGGCGCCGAGGACCGTGCCGCGGTTCGACTGCGCGGTGTCGACGCGGCTGTACCCGGACTGGCCGTTCTCCCGCCTTGCCGACACGCCGGAGGCCCTGGCGAAGGCGGTGGTCATCGCGCTCCTGGAGATGCCCGAGGACCACCCGGCGGCCAAGGCCGCGGGCACCGCCGGCTGGGCGGTGCCGCTCGACTACCAGCCGGTGCACGCGCTGTTCCAGAAGCTCGGCATCGGGCCGTACCGGCACCTGCGCGCGGTGTCGCTGCTCGACCTGCTGCGCGCCCACTGGCACTGGCTCGCCATCGCCGCGGTCGGGCTGGTGTGGTGGGTGGTGCACGTGGTGCGGGTCGAGCATCTGGTGAAGCGGCGCACCGCCGAGCTGCGCGCCGCCAACCGCGACCTCCAGCAGGAGATGGCCGAGCGCCGCCGCGCCCAGGAGGACTCCCGGCGCCGCCAGATCGAGATGGACCACGTCGCCCGCCTCTCCATCCTCGGCGAGATGGCGAGCAACCTGGCCCACGAGCTGAACCAGCCGCTCGCCGCCATCACCAATTACGCCCGCGGCTGCGCCCGCCGCCTGGACGCCGGCATCACGGATCCGGTGGAACTCGGCGAGGCCACCGCGGCGATCACCGCGCAGGCCGAACGCGCCGCGCAGATCATCCAGCGCATCCGTGACTTCGTGCGCAAGCGCGCCCCTTCGGTCGAGCCGGTGTCCCTCAACGCCGCCGTGCAGGCTGCCTGCGCCCTGTGCGAGAGCCGCGCGCGCGGCGCCGGGGTGGCGCTGCGCCTCGACCTTGCCGAGGGGCTGCCGGCCGTCGCCGCCGACCGCCTGCAGATCGAGCAGGTCGTGCTGAACCTGATCCTCAACGCCTTGGACGCCACCGCCGAGGCGACGCCCGCCGACCTGACCGTCACGCTGACCACCCGCGCCGCGGACGGCCGCGTCGAACTGACGGTCGCGGACCACGGCCCCGGCCTGACGCCGCACCTGCGCGAGCGCCTGTTCGAGCCGTTCTTCACCACCAAGCCCGAAGGCATGGGCCTCGGCCTTTCGATCTGCCGCACCATCGTCGAGGCGCACGGCGGCCGGCTGTGGGCCGAGGACAACCCGGACGGCGGGCTGATCATGCGCGCGTCGCTGCCCGTCGCCATGGAGGAGGCATCGTGACCGACCCATCCACCCCCACCGTTTTCGTGGTCGACGACGACGAGGCGGTCCGCAAGTCGCTGGCTTGGCTGATCGGCTCCGTCGGCCTGGCGGTGCAGGCGTACGAGAGCGCCGACGCCTTCCTGGCATCCTGGACCGTCGAGCGGCCGGGCTGCCTCGTGCTCGACGTGCGGATGCCCGGCATGAGCGGGCTGGAGTTGCAGGACGCCCTGGCGCGCCGCGGCTCCAGCCTGCCGGTGATCATCGTCACCGGCCATGCCGACGTGCCGATGGCGGTACGGGCGCTGAAGGCCGGCGCCGTGGACTTCATCGAGAAGCCGTTCAACGACCAAGTGCTGCTCGACCGCATCCAGGACGCGGTGAAGCGCTCGCAGTCGGCGTTCGCCGGGCAGGCGCGCCGCGCGCTCGTGCAGGCGCTGCTCGCCCGCCTCACCCCGCGCGAACGGCAGGTCGCGGAACTGGTCGCCGCCGGCAAACCCAACAAGGTGATCGCCTTCGAGCTGGACCTGTCCATGAAGACGGTCGAGGTGCACCGCCACAACGTCATGGACAAGCTGGAGGTGGCGAGCGTCGCCGATCTGACGCGGCTGTTCGTGGAAGCAAACGCCGCCTCCGGCGCCGGGTGACCGCCCCGCCGCGGCGGGTTCAGTAGGGGCTGTGCACTTCCTGCTCGATGCGGGCCAGCAGATCGACGAAGAAGGGGACTTCGTCCTGCCCGAGCTTGCCGTGCCGCTTCAGGAATTCCGCCACCGGGCGGCCGCTCTCACGCCCGACGAGCACGCCGTCCCGCAGCACCACCGATTCACGGACCAGAGCCGCCGCGTTCTCGTGGCAATTCCCGCACTTGTCCTTGAACCGGGGGCCCGTCTCCGCCTGCGCGAGCAGCATGTCGTAGACCGGCTTCACCCTCGACGCCGGAACGCCATGGTTCTGGAGGAAGAGCATCAGGTCGTCGCGGTGATGGCGCCCCACGAGCTTTCCATCCTCGACGCTCAGGGCGTTGCGTGCGAAAGCCCCGGCATGGCCGTGGCAGTCTTCGCAACGCTGGTCCCAAAACCAATGCAGATCGAAGGTATCCGCCGCCGCGAAGCCAGGGGAGATCATCGCCACCGTGAGCGCCCCGCAGGCAATCAGCCATTTCCGCATGACGCACCCCGTCTGTGCGTTTCCAGCGCGTGACTGCACATACTCACGCTCCCGGGGGCCGATGAGAAGCGTGTTTGGCACAGGCGAGCCATGAGAACGGCCTGACGGCGCGCCGAACGTCCCCCCTGCAGGAGCGGCGTGTCCGAAACCGCGACATTCCGTCACTGGGGAAAACCCTAATGCCGATGGGGACACACCCAATACGCCCGATACCCGCCGCGGCGTAACCTTCGCCATCGAAGGAACGCGTCCGTCGGACGCGCGCTGTTTGTCGGGGGCCCGGTTATGGATCGATCCAGACGCAACTTTTTCCTCGGCGCAGGGGCGGTCACCGTCGGGGCCGCGGCGCTGACGGCCGCACCGCCGGCCGAAGCCGCCACGTCCCGTACCGGCGACCCGGCGCACCGCTGGGCCATGGTGGTGGACGTGCGCAAGTGCGTGGGCTGTCAGGCCTGCACCGTCGCTTGCATCCACGAGAACCACGTGCCGGACAACGCCTTCCGCACCATCGTCTCAACCTACGAGGTGACGGAGAATGGCAAGGCCGGCTCGTACATGCTGCCGCGCCTGTGCAACCACTGCGAGGACGCGCCCTGCCTGCCGGTGTGCCCGACCGGGGCCACCTTCCAGCGCGCCGACGGCATCGTCGTGGTGGACAACTCGGTGTGCGTCGGCTGCGCCTACTGCGTGCAGGCCTGCCCGTACGACGCACGCTTCATCAACCACGCCACCCAGACCGCCGACAAATGCACCTTCTGTGTCCACCGCGTGGACGCCGGGCTGCTGCCGGCCTGTGTCGAGACCTGCGTCGGCGGCGCCCGGATCTTCGGCGACCTCAAGGACCCGGACAGCACGGTCGTCAGGCTGCTGAAGGCGGAGAACCCCAAGGTGCTGAAGCCCGAGCAGGGCACGCAACCGCGGGTCTTCTACGTCGGCCTCGACCCGCGCTTCGACGGCAAGGTGGACGGAACGCCCACCCTGTGGAAGCCGGCCGCCCGGACGCATGGCGAGAAGGAGCACGTGTGATGGACACGCAGATCGTCGAACTCGTCAACGTGACCCGCGAGGTCGCATGGCTGCCCTGGGCGGTGCAGTACTTCTTCCTGATCGGCCTGTCGGTCGGCGGCGTGCTGCTCAGCCTGCCCGGCATCGCCTTCGGGCGCGAGGACTGGCGCGCGCTGGGCCGCGTGGCGCTGCTCGTGGCGCTGACCTGCGGGCTGGCGGCGCCGGTAGCGCTGCTGGCCGACCTGCATCAGCCCGGCCGCTTCTGGCACTTCTACGTGGTCGCCCGGCCGTCCAGCTGGATGTGGTGGGGCTCGCTGTTCGTGCCGTTCTACGTGTCGGCGCTGCTGCTCTACGCCTGGGCGGCCTTCCGGCCCGAGCTGGCGGAGCACGGGCGCGGCGACGGCCGCATCGCCGCGGCGTACCGCCTCGCGGCGCAGGGCGAGGGCTGCGCGCGGCTCACCCGCATGGCTGGGCTGCTGGTGCTGGTCGCCGGCGCCCTGGTGGCGCTCTACACCGGCGTCGAGGTGGCGCTGGTCAAGGCACGGCCGCTGTGGAACACGCCGTTCCTGCCCGTGCAGTTCCTGATGACCGCGCTGGCGGGCGCCGCCGGCCTCGTGCTGCTGCTCAACCGCATCGTCGGAGACGGCGACCGTGGCGTCGAGAAGCAGGCGAACCGGGTGCTCGCGGCGACGCTCGGCGGCGTCATGGCGTTCGGTGCGGTCTGGTTCGCCGTCGGCCTGTTCGGCCTGGAGGCCACCCACGCCCGCGCGCTGGCCAGCGTCGCCGGTTCGGAAGCGTGGCGTGTCACCGCCGTGTGGGCGGTGCTGGCGACGCTGGTGCCGTTCGTGATCGCGCTCGCCAGACCGGTCGGCACCGGCTGGGTCACCGGGCTGATCGCCGTGCACGGCGCCTGGATGTTCCGCTGGACCGTGTTCATCGGTGGCCAGAGCGTGCCGAAGACCGGCGCCGGCTTCTATGAGTACGCCCTGCCCGCGGGACCGGAAGGGATGCTGGGCATCGTCGGCACCTTCGGACTGTGGCTCCTGCTGCTGACCGTCATCACCGCCGTTCTGCCCACACCGTCGAAGCCCCGGACCGCCCCCGCGCCGCTGCGCGCCGCGCACGGCCGCGCCGTCGCCGCCGAGTGACGTTTCGGACCCAAGGAGAGACACCATGTCCATCACCCGCCGCACCCTCCTGACGTCCACCGCCGCCGGCGCGGGCGCCGCAGCCTTCGCGGCCGGCTTCTCGGAGACCGGGCTGAAGCTCGCCAAGGGCGCCTGGGCCGGCGACCGCCCGCGCGACCGCATCTCCGGCGACGCGCCGGAGCCCGAGGTCCGCGTCGATCCCGTCACCGGCGCCATCGAGCCGACGCCCGGCCAGGTGGTCGCCAACACCGCCTGCATCGGCTGCACCACGCTGTGCGGCGTGCGGGTGCGGGTGGACCGCGCCACCAACACCGTGCTGCGCGTCGCCGGCAACCCCTACAGCCCGCTGTCCACCGACCCGTTCCTGCCCTACGGCACGCCGGTGAAGGACAGCCTGAAGGCGCTGTCGCGCTGGCAGGAGAAGGGCTTGGCCGGCCGTTCCACGGCCTGCGGGCGAGGCAACGCGGTGCTGGAGATGCTGACCTCGCCGTTCCGTATCACCACGCCGCTGAAACGCGTCGGCCCGCGCGGCTCCGGCCGCTGGCAGCCGATCGCCTTCGAGCAGCTGGTCAAGGAGGTGTGCGAGGGCGGCGACCTGTTCGGCGAAGGGGCGGTCGAGGGCCTGCGGAGCTTGCGCGACCTCAGGATTCCCATCGACCCGGCCTCGCCGGAGCTGGGGCCGAAGGTCAACCAGGTCGGCCTGCTGACCAGCGTCAACGACGGCCGCGACCCGTTCGTCCGCCGCTTCTTCCAGCAGGCGTACGGCACCATCAACTACGTCGGCCACGGCGCCCACTGCGGCGGCGCCTACCGCTCGGGCTCGGGGGCGGTGTTCGGCGACCTCAAGGCCATGCCGCACGCCAAGCCGGACTTCCAGAACGCCGAGTTCATCGTCTTCATCGGCACCGCGCCGAGCAACGCCGGCAACCCGTTCAAGCGGCAGGCCACCCTGCTCGCCAAGGCGCGCACCGACGGCCAGCTGAAGTACGTGGTCGTCGATCCGGTGCTGACCAACGCCGACAACCGCGCGGCCGGCGACCGCTCCAACTGGATCCCGATCCTGCCGGGCACCGACGGCGCGCTGATCATGGGCATGATGCGCTGGATGTTCGAGAACGGCCGCATCGACACCGGCTACCTCGCCCAGCCCAACGCCAAGGCGGCGGAGGCGGCGGGCGAAGCGGGCTGGTGCAACGCCACGCACCTCGTCGTCGTGCAGAAGGGCCACCCGCGCGAGGGCCGCATGCTGCGCGCCTCCGACCTCGGGTGGGTGACGCTCGACGAGAAGGAACGCTACGGCGACAAGGACGCCTTCGTCGTCATCGGCGCCGATGGCAAGCCGATGGCGCACGATGCCCTGATGGCGCCGGCCGCGCTGTTCCACGACGGGACCGTCAACGACATCGCCGTGAAGACCAGCCTGACCCTGCTGCGCGAGGAGGCGATGCGCCTCCCCGTCGCCGGGTACGCCCAGGCCTGCGGCGTGCCCACCGACGTCATCGCCGGGCTCGCGCGCGAGCTGACCAGCCACGGCAAGAAGGCGGCGGTCAACGCGCACGGCGGCATGATGGCCGGCAACGGCTTCTACAACGCCTTCGGCGTGGTGACCCTGAACACGCTGCTGGGCAACCTGAACTGGAAGGGCGGCACCATCTTCGGCGGCGGTCGCTTCCCGGACGAGCAGGACGGGCCGCGCTACAAGCTCGCCAGCTTCCCCGGACAGGTGAAGCCCGCCGGCGTGCCGATCAGCCGCCCGCAGCCCTACGAGCGCTCCAGCGAGTTCAAGCGCAACAAGGAGGCCGGCAAGCCCTACCCCGCCAAGGCCCCCTGGTTCCCCGCCGCCCCGCAGCTGAGCACGGAGTGGATGACCAGCGGCCTGGTGGACGGCTACCCGTATCCTCTCAAGGCGCTGTTCCTGTGGAACGCCAACCCGGTCTACGGCATCCCCGGCCTGCGCGCCGCGCTCGGCGACGCGCTGAAGGACACCCGGCGCCTGCCGCTGTTCGTCGCCATCGACCCGTTCCTCAACGAGACCTCGGCCTTCGCCGACTACGTCGTGCCGGACACGGTGCTGTACGAGACCTGGGGCTGGGCCGCCCCGTGGGCCGGCGTCGCCACCAAGACCACCACCGCCCGCTGGCCGGTGGTCGCGCCGCGCACCGGCACGCTCGCCGACGGGCAGCCGGTGCAGCTCGAGAGCTTCCTGATCGCCTGCGCCAAGCGTCTCGGCCTGCCCGGCTTCGGCGCCGACGCCATCCAGGACGTGGAGGGCAGGACCCACCCGCTGGACACCGCCGAGGACTGGTACCTGCGCGGCGGCGCCAACATCGCGTGGCTCGGCAAGCAGCCGGTGCCCGACGCCACCGACGAGGACATAAGCTGGTCCGGCGTGGACCGCGTGCTCCCCGCGCTCAAGGCGACGCTGAAGGAGGAGGAATGGCGCAAGGTCGCCTTCGTCCTGGCGCGCGGCGGCCGTTACCAGAACCAGCCGGAAGGCTTCGAGGGGGAGCGGGCGACGCACCGGTTCGCCAAGATGCTGCACGTCTACAACGAGGGCGTCGGCACGGTCAGGAGCAGCATGACCGGCAAGCGCTTCGCCGGCACCGCCGCCTGGACGCCGCCGGTCTTCGCCGACGGTACCCCGGTACGCGACGTCCACACCGCGGAGGTCTGGCCGTTCCAACTGGTCAGCACCAAGTCGGTGCTGGTCAGCGCCTACACCATCGCGGCGAGCCGGCTGCGCCATCTGCATCCGGACAACCCGGTGGGCATCAACGCCGGCGATGCCAAGCGGCTGGGCATCCATACCGGCGACGCCATCCGGATCTCCACGCCGGGCGGCAGCGTAACGGGCACGGCCATCGTGCGGCATGGCGTCATGCCGGGCGTGCTGGCCGTGGAGCACGGCTTCGGCCACACCGAACTGGGCGCGCGGGCGCACGTCATCGGCGGCACGAGCCAGCCGGCGGAGCCGGAGATCGCCGCCGGCCTCAACCTCAACGACCTCGGCCTGCGCGACCCGACGCGGGCCGGCACGTCGGTGTGGGTCGACCCCGTGGTCGGCACCGCGGTGCGCCAGGGCATCCCGGCCAAGGTCGAACGCGCGGCGGCGGCAGCCTAGGGGCTCGGGCGATCCGGCCGGGCGAAGCGCGCACGGGAAGCGCGCGCCCAGCCGGTCGCCTTGGCCCTGGCGGTCATGGTACCTTCGGGCCGGTCCATGGGCCGGGAGGGAATGCCGTCGATGCACCACACGATGTTGCACGGGGCCGCCTCGGCGCCACGCCGAACCGGCGCGGCGGCCCCTGGCCGCACCGCACGACTGGGCGCTGCGTCGATGATGGCAGCGTGCGTGTTCCTGGCGACGCTGCCACCGGCCAGGGCCGCGGACGGCATCGTTCCCGCCCGGGCGACGTCGCATCTGGAGGGCCGGCGCGAGGGTGTCCGCGGCGAGCGCGAATACATCATCCGCGACACGCGGCGGTCGAAACGAGGCGAACTCGACTGCTCGGTGCGCGGATCGCAATGCGTGGTCGTCGATCCCGGCAGTTTCCGGCGCGATCCGATGAAACGGAAGGACCGCGAGTACCTCTGGAAACGCAAGCGGTAACAACACCCGCCCCGCGATCCACGCGGGGGACGCCAGAGCCCTCACCTTCCGCAATCCCACACGATCGAAGCGTGCAGCGCGTCCGCTTGACACGTAAGTTAGAATAATCTAATTTAGTGATTATGAATTCGCTGGATCTCGCCTCCAACTGCCGCTCGGCCGCGGCCCTGCTGAAGTCGATGGCGAACGAGCATCGCCTCGCCATCCTCTGTCGGCTGGCCACCGGCGAGCGTTCGGTGGGCGAGTTGATCGCCGACGCCGGCTTGAGCCAGTCGGCGCTCTCCCAACACCTCGCCCGGCTGCGGGCCGAGGGGCTGGTGAAGACGCGCCGGGCGTCGCAGCAGATCTTCTATTCGCTGGCCAGCGCGGAAGCGGCGCAGGTCATGGTGACGCTGCACGGCATCTATTGCGTGGAGCCCGCTCCGCCACGCCCCACCCCCGAGGAGGTTTCCCCATGACCATCGACCGCGTGGTGATGGCCTTCGCCGGCACCATGGTGCTGGCAAGCCTCGCCCTCTCGCAGCTCCACGACCCGCGCTGGCTATGGCTGGCCGCCTTCGTCGGCGCCAACCTGTTCCAGGCCGCGTTCACCGGCTTCTGCCCGCTGGCCATCGTCCTCAAGCGGCTCGGCGTGCAGCCGGGCCAAGCCTTCGCCTGATCCACGGAGACAAGCATGCACAAGAACTGGCCGCAGATGGCGAGCGAACTGACCGGCGCCGTGCGCGAGCTGCGCGGCGGCGCGCCCGAGGTGATGAAGGGCTTCTCCGCCCTCGCCCAGGCGGCGCTGAAGGCGAACGCGCTCGACACCAAGACCAAGGAGCTGATCGCGCTGGCGATCGGCGTGGCGACGCGCTGCGACGGTTGCATCGCCTTCCACGCCGAGGCCGCCGTCAAGCAGGGCGCCTCGCGCGAGGAGGTGCTGGAGACCTTGGGCATGGCGGTCTACATGGGCGCCGGCCCGTCGGTGATGTACGCCGCCCAGGCGCTCGAAGCCTTCGACCAGTTCGAGACCCAGCGCCAGCCCGCCTGAGCCCGTACGGAAGGACCACCCGCCCCATGAACACCCCCCTCCCCGCCGCCCTCGCCGGGTTGGCGTTGCTGCTCGCCGTCCCGACCTCCGCCGGCGCGCAGGACCCGGCCGCCCTCCAGGCGGAGGGCGCCGCGCTGATCAAGGAGTACGCGGACACCCTCGGCGCCGCGCTCAAGGGTGCCATCGACCGCGACGGTCCGGCCGGCGCCATCGGCGTCTGCCACGAGGCTGCGCCGCGCATCGCCGCAGAGATCGGCTCCCGGAGCGGCTGGACCATCCGCCGCACCAGCCTGAAGGCGCGCAATCCCTCCGCCCAGCCGTCCCCCTACGAGCGGGCGGTGCTTGAGGAGTTCCAGTCGCGGCTCGCCGGCGGCGGCGACATCGCCACGCTGACGCGCGCCGAGACGGTGGAGGAGAACGGTGGCAAGGTCTTCCACCTCGTGAAGGCAATCCCGACCGCAGAGCTGTGCCTGGCTTGCCACGGCACCACGCTGAAGCCGGAGGTCAAGGCGAAGCTCGACGACCTCTACCCCGGCGACGCCGCGACCGGCTTCAAGGCCGGCGACATGCGCGGCGCCTTCTCCTTCGCCAAGCGGCTGTAGGCCGCGGCCCCGGCCTGAGGAGCTCAGCGTGATGAGCGGGGTTCGCTCCCGCGCCGTGGGCTTCGGCGCCGTCGCGCTGTCGTCCGTCGAAGGTGAGACGGCTCGATAAGTAATTGAGACGCGCTGACGGGCGGCTTGACCGGAGGGTTGCTACTGTTTCCATGGCGCGCGCCGAACCACGGCCGCGGCGGCAACCCGCAGCAAGGGAACTCCTCGTCATGACCGCCACAGCGCATCCCCTGGCCGCCATTCTTGAAAAGGCGCAGACAGACCCGTCGTTCCGGGAAAAACTCCTGGCGGATCCTGCCGCCACACTCGCCGGGGAAGGTCTTGCCGTACCGCCCGGCTTCACCGTCGTCGCGCTTGAAGACACCCCGACGCGGATGCACCTGGTTCTCCCGCCCGTCTCCCCCACCGGCGAGGTGTCGGAGCAGGACCTCGATGCCGTGGCCGGCGGCCTGCGGGTGGCGCCTCCCCTTGGCCCCTGGCGCGGGAGATGATCGGCGGGGCCGGGCGCCGCCCGGCGCCCAGGCCCCTCCGGAAAGACCCGACACGCCATCCGCCGGCAGATGGTGAGGTGGGGCTTTGGGGGAACCGCGCTGGCGTCCGTTGGTTGCTGCAATGGAGACGGTCGCAACCGGCCATCAACGGTGCTTCCGTCGATCCGACAGCCAGTTCGTGGAGAACCTGATGAAGCGTGTCCTTTTCCTGACCGCCGCCACCGCTCTTTTCCTGGCCGCCCCGGCTGTGGCCCAGACCGACCAGTCACCGCAAGGCGATCTGGCCTCCCAGCAGCGTCCAAGCCTGTTGCGCCCCGACTCGCTGGTCGGCCGCGAGGTGCTCAGCGAGGACGGCGAGAAGGTCGGCACGGTGGACGACGTCATCACCGCCTCCGACTCCGCCGCGCCACGGATGCTGACCATCCAAGGCAGCGATTACCATGGCATGGACGGCAAGCGTGTCGCTGTGGACTACGGTTTCCGCGACCTCGACGTGCGCGGTGATTGGGTTGTCGTAAAAGACGTGGCCGCGCAGGAGATCGCAGCGCTTCCGCGCATGGAAGGCGCACAGGACGCGGTGTCGCTCCGCCGCTCCGGCGAGGCGCCGGATCCCATGAAGCTGCGCAACCGGCATTAGGGCCGTATGCGAGGACGCCTCGCAGAGGGTGTTCGAGGTCGCACGCCAAGCCCGGCGCTGGAACCGTTGCGGCGCCGGGCCGCTTGATCGTCATGCCGCCGGGGGTATCCCTGACAGCGGCGCCTTCATGATCCACACGCGGTGCCGCCCATGGATGCGCGCGTCATGCACACCCCGGCGTTCCGCGGCGATCCCACTCCGAAGTGAGGGCGAGGCGCTCCATTGCTGCCCGATCACCAGTCCATGGAAGCGCGAAAATGAGAGCCCGCATGATGCTGGCGGCGACGATCGCAGCGCTGGTCGCCGCCCCCGGCCTGCCCGCCGCCGAGCCGGCGCAAGGTACATACGTCATCAGGTGCCAGGATCCGGCAACACGCCAGTGGACGGTGCTCATCGACAGGATCAAGAACCCTGAAACCACGGAGCGCCCTGCCAGCGAGGGCGGTGGACGCGTGGTCCGCGGCACCGGCCCCACTGGGGAGCCAGTCACCATCACCATGCCGGCCGACCGGACCTGCATGATGAGTGCCTTGTGATGCGCCGTCCTCCCACCGCCCGGTTGCCGACCACCTCCCCACTCTCCCGGCCGGAAGGCCAAAGGGATGGGACGATCACGCGCCCCGCCGGTTCTCAGGAAGAACGTTTTCGGATCAAGGGCCATAAGCAATGCGCACGTTGGGTTTGATCAGCGCCGTAACCGGAGCGCTTCTTCTGATTGCTCCGGCAGCATCGGCGCAAAATGATCAGGGTTGGAGAGGCACGCTCGACCAGTTGAACCGAGCCGTGAACCCCGATAATTCGCAAAGCGACCGCCGCGACCGGTACGATGACCGGAACACCGACAACCGTCGTTACGAAGGATCGTCAGGACGCGAGGACCGGGGCGATTCCTCCGAGTTCCGCCGGCTGTCCGACGGTGACATTCGAGACCGGCTGGATCGTGTCAACGATGAGCAACGACAGCTTCAGCGCGAGCGCCGGGCGCTCGAGGATGAAATGAGCCGCCGCGGAATGCGGCGTTAGGGAACAGCGGGCAGGTCGGAGTTCCGGCCCACCCGCCCCCAATTCCGAGGTGCCGTAGGTGGGATTGCCCCGGCCGCGAGAGTGTGATCCAAGGCTCAGACAAGCATCTCAGGCACGAGAAAATCCGCACCGTTCATGAGGATCATTATGGTCCCCAGCCACCGCCGCCGCCAGACATGAAGCTTCACATCGTGGCTCGGACCTACCCCGGCATGTGGGCGGGTTTGCCATTCCGCGTGACCGGCGGGCATGGGTCGGCGATCCCCATGGGCCGTCGTCGGGCCTTTTCTCGCTGGACAGTGCTCCATTGCGTGTCACACGATGTGCGACGGAACGCCGCGGGCGACACACGATGTGGGTGCGGGGATGGCCTTCCAGCTGAACGACGAAGCGGCCCTGTGCTCGGTCGAGATTCTGGCTGAGGCTGTGGAAATGGCCTACGTACCCGGCATCATCGAACTGGGAATGCTCCGCGACGCGCTCCGCAGAGCCGTGGACACTAGGTCGGCCGACGCGGTGGCCCTGGTGACCTGCCCCCACGTGGGACACCAGAGACTATGTTAGCCAAACACCGCTCGGCGGCTCCTGTCCAGTCCGGCGGAGCGTAGCGGAGCCGGGCTG
>NZ_JBOZRT010000151.1:0-7252 GCF_050789165.1 Azospirillum sp. | reverse complement strand
TTCATCGAGATCGCCTTCATCTCCATCCTCTCACGCCGTCTGAAGCGGCTCATTACCCAAGCCGCTCCCGCGTGACATCCACGAACAGCTTCTTAAGCGCGAACCCCGGATTCCTTGGCGAGACCGAGAAGCCAGTCGGCCCAGTTGCCGGGGCCGTTGGTCGCAGCGTAGTGAGCCGCCTGATGGTACGCGAGGATGGCCAGAGGTTTGTAATGCTGAAGCAACGTTTCGACGGCGTGGACCACAGTCTCCACGCCGTCGCCCTCATAGGCGACGCATCCGGCCCCGCTGGCCTGCTCGACAAGCGCTGGGGTATCGGGAATGACGAAAGGAATTCCGGAGGCAATCGCTTCCGCCACCAAGCCGCTGTGCGTCCGCTCGTACGTCGTTCGGGTATAGGGCATGAGCAGAGCATCGCACTCCGCCAACAGCCCATGCCAGTCGAGCGCCGCGCGCCGCAGGACGCGCACGTTCGGCAGCGTTTCCAACTCATCGAGAATCGGCTCGGCGTCGCGCCCGCAGTCCTGCACCAGCCAACGGACGTTGCCCCGGGTCCGGCGGACGACCTCCGGCAGCAGATTGGTTCCCTTGTTGGCATGCTGATGGCCGAGCACCCCGATCACGACATGGCCGGCAGCAGGGTCGACACCGCCGCGGTTACGGATGCGGCCCTCGTGGGTGTTGGGCGCGGTCCGGAACGTCAGGCCGCTCTTCTCCGCGTAATCGTCGGCCATCGTCTTCCCGGTGGTCACGCAGACGACGGGCGCCCCCTGCGGCAAGCGGCGCCAGGCAAAGCGCCAGAAGAACGCTTCCGTCGATCCACAGGGAAGTCCGGCGGTGACCACGGTCAGCAACGGCGATGCCCATTCTGACAGGACCTTGGACATGGCCAACACGTGCATTGGCCGTGCGGTTGGCCAGACCAGGATGTCGCCGGGCGCGGGATCGAACCGCCGGAGATCGGCTGCGACCAGTTCGCCGCCGTCCAACACCGTTTCCAATTCCCAGCACATGGGGTCGGTGCTCGCCAGTTCGTAGGTACCGAACGCGAACCACGGCTCCGCACCGATTTCCGCGGTCAGACCCGGAATGAGATCACGGTGTCCCAGAACACGCACCACCTCGCCGCGATCACGCAGAGCCCTGGTCATGACCAACGCAGTGTTTGCGTGATGGCCGCCGAAGGTCCGCATGCCCGGATCAAGAAGGTAAACGGTCATTTTCAATTCTCTAGCATCACGCGAATGCGACAGCTTGAGGACCGTGCAAGCGCGCCGAACTGTCCGTGGAGGGCAGGATAACCATTGGTTACAACTATCTCAAGCAAGGCAGCCAGGGCGGTCGGTGTGGCCATCAGGCATCCCGCTGCCGCGACCAAGCCAACATCGATGCAACCGGTTACAGCGCGAAGTTTCCTATAACCAGCGTGTAGGAGCCGGCTAGATGCCGTAATGGGCCTTCACCAAGCGGTAGCTTGGCGGGGTGGCTGTCCCCACTGTGATGGTGTGAAGCGGGGTCCGATCGGATCGGCCCCAAGCATCAAGGGGGACAGCCATGGATTACTTTGCCGGAATCGACGTCTCGTTGGAACTGAGCAGCGTGTGCGTGGTGGATGCGACGGGCAAGATCATCCGCGAGGCCAAGGTGGCCAGCGAGCCCGACGCCCTGGTGCGGTTCTTCGGCGAGCTTGGTTTTCCGGTGGTTCGCATCGGGCTGGAGGCCGGCCCGTTGTCGCAGTGGCTGCACGCCGGGTTGAGCCAGGCGGGCTTTGCGACGGTGCTGTTGGAGACCCGGCATGTGAAGGCGGCGCTCTCGGCCATGATGGTCAAGACCGACCGCAAGGATGCCCGCGGCATCGCCCAGCTGCTGCGCATGGGCTGGTTCCGTCCGGTGCACCGCAAGTCCGCCGATGCCCAGGAGATCCGCGCCTTGCTGGTTGGGCGCAAGCTGCTGCAGGCCAAGCTGCGCGATGTCGAGTTCTCCATCCGCGGCATTCTGCGCGGCTTTGGGCTCAAGGTCGGCGAGGTCAGCAAGGGCCGCTTTGCCGCGCGTGTGCAAGAGCTGATTGCCGGGCACGAGATGTTGGAAACCGTCGTTGGCGCCATGCTGAGCGCCCGTGACGGGCTGCACAGCGAGTTCATGCGGCTGCATCGGCGCATGTTGGCGATCGTGCGCGGCGATGAGGTCTGCCGGCGGCTGATGACGGTACCGGGGGTCGGCGCGGTGGTGGCGCTGACCTTCAAGACGGCCGTGGACGATCCCGGACGGTTCACCTCGTCCAAGGCGGTGGGCGCGCACTTCGGGCTGACCCCGAAGAAGTACCAGTCGGGCGAGACCGACGTGACCGGCGGGGTCAGCAAGGTCGGCGATGCCATGCTGCGCACTGCCTTGGCCGGCCGTGGCGCCAGACCGAGGGCTTGCTGGGCTCGCTCATGCGCCTGCTCGGCCTGCACCTGCCGGTTCCCGATCACACGACGTTCTCCCGGCGCAGCGCCAACCTGGAGGTCGCGGCGGCGCTGGCCAGGACGGACGGGTCGGTCACCGTGGTCTTCGACTCCACGGAGCTGAAGGTGTTCGGCAAGGGCGAGTGGCACCTGGAGAAGCACGGCGGCCAAGCGCGCCGAACGTGGCGCAAGCTGCACCTAGCCATCGATCCCGACAGCGGCGTGATCCTTGCCTCGGAGTTGACGTCCACCGAGGACGGGGATGCCTCGCTGGTCGGTCCGCTGCTCGATCAGATCGCGCGTCCGGTCGGCACGGTGCTGGCGGACGGCGCCTACGACGGCGAGCCGGTCTACCGTGCGGTGACCGCGCACAGCCCCGCGGCCGAGGTGATCATCCCGCCGCGCGCGAACACGGTGCCGAGCGACACGAGCGGAAGCACCCCCAGTCAACGCGACCGCCACATACAGCTGATCAGCAAGCGTGGTCGGCTCGGCTGGCAGCGGGCCGTCCAGTACGGTCGTCGGTCCCTGGGCGAAGTGGCGATGATGCGCTACAAGCAACTGATCGGGCGCTCCCTGCGCGCCAGGAGTCTGCCTGCCCAGAGGGTCGAGGCCGCCGTCGGCTGCAAGGTCATGAACGTCATGACCAGCATCGCCATGCCGGTCTCCCGCAAGGTCGCTTGATCACCAGCGTAGCAGGGCGGAATCCGTCAGAACGCCGAGTTGTGCACCAACGTCGGTAGGATCCGGTCATCGAGGCACACCGGGGGGGCGGCCCCACCAACCCGGGAGCCCGTTTCCGGCCACGGGCCGACGCCTGCCCTGAGTTGACGGCCGGGGTCGCACTCGGGGCCTCTCAGCACCTACCAAGACGCGAAGACGTCGCAGCGTGTTATCACTGGCCTTGGGGACTTCACAAGTCTATTGTGTGCCTTGTTGCGATAGTGTTTACGGACGCTCCGCCGCGCTATAAAGACAGAAGGTGACACTATAATGCAACAGGCCATATCTACCATTCTTTTCCCGGAAAGTTACTTCTTCGGCGGTGCAACGCAAGGTCTTCAGGGCGATCCCATGCGACAGATCCTTATGGGCGCGACGGTGGGCTTGGCGGTGCCGGCCGCCCGTCCGATACGGATCCTGGAGATCGGCTCGTGGATCGGCTTCAGTGCCCTGACTTGGGCTCAGGCGATCGAGCGTTTCGTGCCGCACAAGGGCACGCTGCTGTGTGTTGATCCCTGGACCTCCTACTTTACCGACGAGGACGTCCGCCAAGCCGACGTGTACCGGCATATGGACTACATGGGCCGCACTGGCCTTGCCTACGACTTGTTCTGCCACAACATTCGCTTCGCCCCGAAAGGGGTGCAGATAGACCACATCCGCGGGCTTTCCCACAATATTCTGCCGCATCTGCGAAAAGAAGGCTTTGACATTATCTATATTGACGGCAGCCATTATTATGATGACGTCCTCAAAGACCTGCGGCTAGCGGATGAACTGCTAACAGAGGGCGGGATTATGTGCGGAGACGACCTAGAGCTGCAGTTGGCCGAGTGCGACCGCGAGCTGACTGAGCGCAATGGGTCCGCGGACTGTATCGCCGACCCGGCGACCGGCCGCGATTACCACCCCGGTGTCACTCTGGCTGTCGGCGAGTACTTCGGATCAGTTTCCGCTCTGCGCGGCTACTGGCACATGCGCAAGACCGCTACCGGCTATGAGGCGGTCAGTTTCGAGGGAGCAAGCATGTTCGTCCCGGAGCACTTTCCCGATACCTACAAGCGCCCCTTTGAGGCGATCTTGAACCGGTGGCCCTCCTTTTGGAAGTAATGGTTTGGCGCGATCGCAAAGGCTTCGCTGCTCATCGCGCGACAGGCTTTCTGGAAAGCAGCCGGGGTTGACCGAAGGCCGGACCGAACTCTGCCTGAACCGCGCCGGGTTTGCCGGAGGCTCCAACTCTTGAGAAGATGGAGCTATGGAAGCGAAGAAGACATCGAAGAGCTACTCGCCTGAAGTGCGCGCGCGGGCCGTGCGGATGGTGATGGAGCATGAGGGCGAGTACGCGTCGCAGTGGGCGGCGACCTGCTCGATCGCGGCGAAGTTCGGCTGCAATCCCGAGACGCTGCGCGGCTGGGTCCGGCAGGCCGAGCGGGACGAGGGCAAGCGGGCCGGAGCGAGCACGGCCGAGCGCGAGCGCATCAAGGCGCTGGAACGCGAGAACCGGGAACTGCGCCAAGCCAACGAGATCCTGCGCAAGGCATCGGCGTATTTTGCCCAGGCGGAGCTCGACCGCCGCTTCAAGCCATGATCGCCTTCATCGACGAGCACCGTGCCGCCTACGGGGTCGAGCCGATCTGCCGCATCCTGCCGATCGCCCCGTCGACGTACCACGCGCACGTCGCCCGCCGCGCCGATCCCGCCCGGGCTTCGGCCCGCCAGCGGCGGGATGTGGTGCTGGGCGCAGAGATCCGGCGGGTCTGGGAGGCGAACTTCCAAGTCTACGGCGTGCGAAAAGTCTGGCGCCAGCTGGGGCGCGAAAGGATCGAGGTCGCCCGCTGCACGGTGGCGCGGCTGATGCGGCGGATGGGCTTGGCGGGGGTGATCCGGGGCAAGGCGGCGAAGACGACGCTCAGCGACCGGACGGCGCCGTGTCCGGCTGACCGGGTGAACCGCCAGTTCCGCGCGCCACGGCCAAATGCCCTGTGGGTCTCGGATTTCACCTATGTCGCCACGTGGCAGGGCTTCGTTTACGTGGCCTTCGTCATCGATGCGTTCGCCCGGCGCATCGTCGGTTGGCGAGTGTCGCGCACCGCTCAGGCGAGCTTCGTATTGGATGCCCTGGAGCAGGCGCTGCACGACCGCCGCCCGGTCCGCGGCAGCGGCCTCGTTCACCACTCCGACCGTGGCGTTCAATACGTGTCGATCAAGTACACCGAGCGTTTGACCGAAGCCGGTGTTGAGCCGTCGGTCGGCAGCGTCGGGGACAGTTATACCAAGACTCACGGATCATGACCGATGAGCCCAGTCGCGCACCGTCTGAACGCCGACCCCGCCGATCTGCGCCGCGGCCGGGCGCGGTTCCCCGTCGCGGATCGCCGCCAGAGCGAGCAGCCGACGGACTTGGCCAGGATCGCGAGAGGAATGGGCAAGCCGATGCAGGGTGGCGGCACCGCAGTCGCTGCGCAGCGGAACCGGAGCGGCCATGGCGGAGCTCGCCGCCATGGTCCCTGCAGTGAATCACACGGCCCTTTCCCGCAGGATTCGCCGCATGAGTCGCACTCCACAAGACTTGGTATTACGACAACGCCTTGGCCGAAACCATCAACGGCCTCTACAAGGCCGAGGTGATCCATCGGCGCGGCCCGTGGCGCAGTCTGGAGGCCGTCGAGTTCGCCACCCTGGAATGGGTGGACTGGTTCAACCACCGCCGCCTGCTCGAGCCTATCGGCGGAATTCCTCCCGCCGAGGCCGAAGCGCGCTACTATGCCCAAGCCGAGGCCCTCGCCATGGCAGCGTGACTCAATCCAAACAGCCTCCGGCAAACCCGGCGCGGTTCACCTCGGCCCTGGGAGACCGGGTTGCCGATCTCTGGACCGAGGCCGGGTTACGCCAACCATGGGGGGCGGTGCGGGAACTTCCCTACGAGTTTCTCGGCCAGCGGTGCCGACTTCGCGCTGGTGATGCCGACCGTCTCCATCACCGCCATGAGCCTGTTCCTGGACGGCTTCTCCCGGGACCTGGAACCGGACGTCCAGGCGGTGCTCGTCCTCGACCAGGCCGGCTGGCATGGATCGCGGGCGCTGGTCGTGCCGGACAACATCACGCTGGTGCCGCTGCCGCCCTACAGTCCCGAGCTGAACCCGGTCGAGCGCGTCTGGCTGCATCTGCGCGAGCGCTTTCTGTCCCACCGGCTCCTGGCCGACTACGACGCCGTCGTCCAGGCCTGCTGTGATGCCTGGAACGCCCTCACCGCAACGCCGGAGCGCCTACGCTCCCCCACCAGCTACCCGTGGCTCCCATGTGTCAACGCTTAGGCGCGGCGGTATGATACCGGCGAGCGGAGGCGCCGACTCACTGAGGGTAATTCCCAAGGCGAGTGATCCGTGATTCGATTCTCCGTCCACGACGGGGAGAAGCGCATGCCAGCAGCGTTGCCGATCCGGGAAGACCTGAGCGCCAGCGAGTTGCGCGTCCTGGCGCGTCGGGAGGGCAAGGGGCGGGTGGTCAAACCGCGCTCGCATCATAACCGCTGCCAACAAGTTGACGGTGCCAGGCCGCCCCACCGGATGACGGGACGGCCTCGCCGAAGGGTGTGCGGGGCGCCTTACAGGTAGAAGTTCGTTGCCACGAGGGTCTGGTACCCAACCAGCACGATGTTCATGTCGGGGATGGCGTCGCCGTTGAGGTCGGTGTGCACCATGGTGAAGCCGTTGTAGGCGTTGTCGAAGCTCACCTGCCCGACGACGCCGGTAAGCCCCGACGTGCTGAAGACGAAGGCTTGGTCGCCGTTCACGAACGGGTTGGCGTCGATGTACGACAGATCGATGCGGTCGCCCTGCGCCCCGGAGAAGTCCGCGATGGTGTCCATCACGCTGTCGCTGTCCTGCACCGTCATGAACCGGAACACGTCGGTGCCGATGCCGCCGACCAAGCTGTCCCTGCCGGCTCCGCCCAGCAGGACGTCATTCCAGGCGCCGCCGTCCAGGGTGTCGTTGCCGTCGCCGCCGTCGAGGATGTGGTTGCCCGAATTGTTGGCGCCGCCGGTCAGGATGTCGTCGCCGCCATAGCCGTAGATGGTCTCGCTG
>NZ_JBOZRT010000150.1:0-33310 GCF_050789165.1 Azospirillum sp. | reverse complement strand
GCCGCCGAGATCGACGTGGTCTTCCACATGGGCGCCATCTCCGCCACCACCGAGCGCGACGTGGACAAGATCGTCGCCAACAACGTGGCGCTGTCCATGGACCTGTGGACGTGGTGCGCGTGGCGGGGTGCCCGCTTCATCTACGCCTCCTCGGCTGCCACCTACGGCGACGGCGCCCAGGGCTTCGTCGACGACGGCTCGATCGAGGCGCTGGCCGAGCTGCGACCGCTCAACCCCTACGGCTGGTCCAAGCACGTCTTCGACCGCCGCGTCGCCCGCGCCGTGCTGGACGGCGAGACGGCGCCGCCGCAGTGGGCGGGCCTCAAGTTCTTCAACGTCTATGGCCCCAACGAGACGCACAAGGGCGACATGATGAGCGTCGTCGCCAAGCTCTACCCGACGCTGGCGGCGGGCGAGACGGCGCGGCTGTTCAAGTCGCACCGCGACGGCGTTCCCGACGGCGGGCAGAGCCGCGACTTCATCTGGGTCGGCGACGTGGTGGACGTCATGCTCTGGCTGCTCGACCACCCGGAGGTGTCCGGCCTGTTCAACGTCGGCACCGGCAAGGCGCGCAGCTTCAAGGACCTCGCCGAGGCGACCTTTGCCGCGTTGGGGCAGGCGCCGCGGATTGAGTACTTCGACATGCCCGAGCATCTGCGCGACAAGTACCAATATTTCACCGAGGCGAGCACCGATCGCCTGCGCGCCGTGGGCTACGACGCGCCGTTCACCGAACTGGAGGAAGGCGTGCGACGCTACGTGCAGGACTACCTGTCGCAGCCGGATCCGTACGCCTGACGGGAGTCAGCATGCTCGCCATTCCTTTTCCCGCCATCGATCCGGTCGCCGTCTCGGTCGGGCCGATCGCGGTGCGCTGGTACGCGCTGGCCTATCTGGCCGGCTTCATCCTCGGCTGGCGCTACTGCCTCAGCCTCGCCCGCGCCAACCCGGGCCGGCCGGCGCCGGACGACTACGACGAGTTCCTGACCTGGGCGGTGCTCGGCGTCATCCTCGGCGGGCGCCTCGGCTACGTGCTGTTCTACAATCTGCCCTATTACCTCCAGGACCCGCTTGAAGCGCTTGCGGTGTGGCACGGCGGCATGTCGTTCCACGGCGGCACGCTGGGCGTGGTGGCGGCAATCCTGCTGTTCTGCTGGCGGCGCGGGCTGTCGCCCTTCGCCTTCGCCGACCTCGTCTGCGCCGCGGCGCCCATCGGGCTGTTCTTCGGCCGCATCGCCAACTTCATCAACGGCGAGCTGTACGGCCGCCCGGCCCCGGACGTGGACTGGGCGGTGGTGTTCCCGCGCGACCCCCTCCAGGTGCCGCGCCATCCCAGCCAGCTCTACGAGGCGGCGCTGGAGGGCGTGCTGCTGTTCGTGATCCTGGCGGTGGTGGTGCGCAGCCCGGCGGTGCGGGCGCGGCCGGGCATGACCGCGGGCCTGTTCTTCATCGGCTACGGCCTCAGCCGCATCGTCGCCGAGTTCTTCCGGGAGCCGGACCCGCAGCTTGGCTTCCTGTGGGGCGGCGCCACCATGGGGCAGCTGCTCTCCATCCCGATGGTGCTCGTCGGCCTGTGGATGGCGCTGCGCCGCCCGCGCCGCCCGGTGCCCGCGTGAGCACCGCCGACACGCTGGCGCGCGCGCTGGCCCGCCGCATCGCGCTGGAGGGGCCGCTGACCGTCGGCGCCTTCATGGCCGAAACGCTGGGGCATCCGCGCTTCGGCTACTACATGAAGCAGGACCCGTTCGGCGCCGCCGGCGACTTCGTCACCGCGCCGGAGGTCAGCCAGATGTTCGGCGAGCTGATCGGCCTGTGGTGCGCCGACGCGTGGCAGCGCCTGGGCGGGCCGCGGGAGATCCACCTGATCGAACTGGGCCCCGGCCGCGGCACGCTGATGGCCGACGCGCTGCGCGCCGCGGCGATCCTGCCGCCGTTCCGCGCCGCCGCGCGCGTGCACCTCGTGGAGACCAGCCCGCACCTCCGCGAGCGCCAGCGCGCCGCGTTGGGCGCGGAGCCGACTTGGCACGACCGCCTCGACGACGTCCCGGACGGCCCGAGCCTCGTCATCGCCAACGAGTTCTTCGACGCCCTGCCGATCCGTCAGGTGCAGCGCACCGTGCACGGCTGGGCCGAGCGGCTGGTCGACCTCGACCCCGACGCCCCGGACGAGGATCCGCGCTTCCGCTTCGTGCTGGAACTGGGCCGCAGCCCCGGCCGCAACCTCGTGCCGGAGGGCCTGCGCGAGTCGCCGGTCGGCAGCATCGTCGAGGTGTCGCCGGCCAGCCAGTCCGTCGCCCGGCTGCTGGGCGAGCGTCTGGCGGCGCACCCCGGCGCCGCGCTGGTCATCGACTACGGCTACGGGCACGGCCCGGCGGTGGGCGACACCCTGCAGGCGCTGCGCAAACACGCCTTCGTCCCGGTGCTGGAGTCGCCCGGCGACGCCGACCTGACGGCGCACGTCGACTTCGCCTCCCTGGCCGCCGCCGCCCGCGACGGCGGCGCCGAGGCGTACGGCCCGGTCACCCAGGGCGAACTGCTGCTGCGCCTCGGCATCCAGCAGCGCGCCCAGGTGCTGAAGCGCAGCGCCACGCCGAAGCAGGCCGCCGACATCGACTCCGCGCTCGGCCGTCTGGTGGACGGGGAGGGGATGGGCACCCTGTTCAAGGCGCTGGCGCTGGCCAGCCCCGGCTTCGGTCCGCCGGCGGGGTTCGAGGGGGTGAGTTGACGCATGCGCATGTGCATGCGCATATCTGTCTGATGGATCCTGTGGAGGACGGTATGGCCCCGGACGATTTGTTCGACGCTGGCGCCCCGCGACGGCCGACCAACGTCACGCTCAACGCCGACCTCTTGGACAAGGCACGGGCCTGCGGCATCAACGTGTCGCGCGCATGTGAAGAGGGTCTGGCGCAGGAACTCGCCCGCGCACGCGCCGAAGCGTGGAAGTGTGAGAACCGGGAGGCTATCGAGGCCGCAAACGCGTATGTTGCTGCGAAAGGGCTTCCCCTGGCGCGGCACCGCCGGTTCTGATGGCTCGCTACGACGTTTTCGCGAATCCGGACGCCGGCAGCGACGCCATTTTCCTGCTCGATGTGCAGTCCGACCTCCTGGACGGATTGGACACGCGCATGGTGGTGCCGCTGCTGAGAGTCGTCGCCTATTCCAAACCGGCGCGGCGCCTGCACCCGATATTTTCTGTGGCGGGTGAGAGTGTGGTCATGGCGACTCACCTCATGGCCAGCGTCCATCGCGGCGAACTGACCGACCGTATTGCCAATCTCGCCAACGAACACGACCGGATCCTGGAGGCTCTTGATCTCCTGTTCCAAGGCTTTTGACGCACGCCTCAAACCGTTGACCCATCGAACGGATGGACAGAACGCCGCCGAAACGGCAGGTTAGCTTCCCCATTCCCGACGCAGACGCACCATGATCACCCTCGGCGCGCTCAACGACCTCAACGGCATCCGCCACGCCTTCTTCACCCGCGAGGGGGGCGTGTCCACGGGGCTGTACGCCTCGCTCAACTGCGGCCTCGGCTCCGGCGACGATCCGGCGGCGGTCGCGGAGAACCGGGCACGCGCCGCCGGGCGCATGGGCGTGAAGCCGGAGCGGATGGTCAGCCTCTACCAGATCCACAGCGCCACCTGCCTGGTGGTCGATCAGCCCTGGGCGCCGGACCAGCGGCCGCAGGCCGACGCCATGGTGACCCGCACGCCGGGACTGGCGCTGGGCATCCTCACCGCCGACTGCGCGCCGGTGCTGTTCGCCGACGAGCGCGCCAAGGTGGTCGGCGCCGCGCACGCCGGCTGGAAGGGCGCCCGCGGCGGAGTCGTCGAGGCGACCATCGAGCGCATGATCGAGCTGGGCGCCAAGCGCGAGCGCATCGTCGCCGCCGTCGGCCCGTGCATCGCCATGCGCTCCTACGAGGTGGGGCCGGAGTTTCCCGGCCCGATCCTCGCCGAGGACGACCGCAACGGCGACTTCTTCGCGCCGTCGCGTCGCGAGGGGCATTTCCTGTTCGACCTCGCCGGCTACGTCGGCCACCGCCTTGCCAAGGCGGGGGTGGAGGTGGTGGCGCGCTGCCCCAACGACACGCTGGCGGAGGAAAGCCGCTTCTTCAGCTACCGCCGCGCCTGCCTGCGCGGCGAGACGGACTACGGCCGCGGCCTGTCCGCCATCGCGCTGCAGCCGTGAGGACCCCCGCCATGGACCGTCTCGTGCAGGCCCGTACGGTGAAGTGGGGCGACTGCGACCCCGCCGGCATCCTCTACACGCCGCGCGTCTTCGACTACATCACCGAGGCGGTGGAGGCGTGGTTCAGCCACGTCGGCGGCGCGTCCTGGACGGAGCTGATCGCGGCGGGGCAGGGCGCGCCCACCGTCCACACCGCGGTGGACTTCCGCACGCCGATGGAGCCGGGACTGCGCCTGAACGTCTCGGTGCTGCTGGAGACGCTCGGTGGCTCCAGCCTGGGATTCCGCGTCCTCGGCGACGGCGAGGACGGCACGCGCTATTTCGAAGGCAAGCTGGTCTCTGTCGCCATCGACTTCGCGACGCGCCGCTCCATCCCGATCCCGCCCGCGCTGCGCGCCCGCGCCGAGGCCTACGCCGCCGCCCACGGCGCCGAATAAAGTCAGCAAGGCGCACTGTTGACATCTTAAGCTGATTGCCAAGCCCCCTTCCGCGGTTCATGATCGGGAGGCGCAAACGCGCCGAGTCGGGGATCGGGCGTACCCCGTCGGTGTGGTCCGGCGGCCGAGCGGAGGAGGGCCATGGTTCTCGACTGGCGCGAGGAGATGAACATCGACCACGGTGGTCTCGACTCCGACCACCACGAGCAGCACGACCTGATCCGACGCTTCGTCGCCACGCCGGGCAGCGAGGAGCAGCGCGACGCAGCCCTCGACGTGCTCTACGCGCTGCGCCGCCAGACGATCCGTCACTTCGCCCGCGAGGAGCGGGTGCAGGCCTCCATCCGCTTTCCCCACATCGCCGAACACCAGGCGCAGCACGCCCGCCTGCTGGAGCTTCTGAACGAGCTGATCGAGCAGGTGGAGGCGCGCGAGTCCGCCTTCGACTTCGGCTACGTCAAGCGCAAGGCGGACGAGGTGCTGCAGTTCTGGTTCCTCGACCACTTTGCCAAGGCGGACCTCAAGCTGCGCAATTATCTGTCCAGGTATACCCCGCGCTGAGTGCAACGGACCCCTGCGCGGCCTGTTTACGACGAGCGTCATAGAACGTTTACAGGGGTGCGACCCTTTGTTATGGTCCCGCGCGTTTTTCGGGGGGTGCAGCCGGGGCCATGAGGGCCGTCCGCCGCACCCGATGCGAACCTCCTTCAGAGAGAGCCGATTGCGATGAAGGTGCTTGCCGGCAACAGCAACCGTCCGCTTGCCGAAGCCATTTCCACGTGCCTGGGTGTTCCGCTGGCGAAGGCGAGCGTCCGGCGGTTCTCCGACATGGAGGTGTTCGTCGAGATCAACGAGAACGTCCGCGGCGAGGACGTCTTCGTGATCCAGTCGACGTCCTTCCCGGCGAACGACAACCTGATGGAGCTGCTGGTCACCATCGACGCGCTGCGTCGTGGCTCGGCCCGGCGCATCACCGCGGTGATCCCGTACTTCGGCTACGCCCGCCAGGACCGCAAGACCGGCCCGCGCACGCCGATCTCGGCCAAGCTGGTGGCCAACCTGATCACCCAGGCCGGCGCCAACCGCGTGCTGACCATGGACCTGCACGCCGGCCAGATCCAGGGCTTCTTCGACATCCCGCTCGACAACCTGATGGCCGCCCCGGTGTTCGAGAAGGACATCCGCACCGCCTTCGGTGACGACGAGCTCACCATCGTGTCGCCCGACGTCGGCGGCGTGGTGCGCGCCCGCGCGCTGGCCAAGCGCCTGGACGCCGACCTCGCCATCATCGACAAGCGCCGCGAGCGCGCCGGCGTGTCCGAGGTGATGAACATCATCGGCGAGGTGCAGGGTACGCGCTGCATCCTGGTGGACGACATCGTCGATTCCGGCGGCACCCTGTGCAACGCCGCGGTCGCGCTGATGGAGGCCGGGGCCAAGTCGGTCGGCGCCTACGTCACGCACGGCGTGCTGTCGGGCGGCGCCGTCGCCCGCATCGCGGTGGCCCCCATCGAGATGCTGGTCTCCACCGACAGCATCCAGGCGACGGAGGCGGTGCGCGTCAGCCGCAACATCCGCCAGCTCACCATCGCCCCGCTGATCGCCGAGGCGATCATGCGCATCAGCGAAGAGCGTTCGGTCTCCAGCCTGTTCTCGTAAGGCCATGACCACGCTCAGCCCGGCCCTGAGTCCATCGGCCGCCCGCGTCCAGTCCATTCTGGACGCGATCGGCCTCGGGCACCGCGTGCTTGAGCACGAGGCCAGCACCCGCACCTCCGACGAGGCGGCGGCCGCGGTTGGCTGCACGGTGGCGCAGATCGCCAAGTCGCTGATCTTCCGGGCGAAGGAGTCCGGCACCCCGGTGCTGGTGATCGCCAGCGGCGCCAACCGCGTCAACGAGAAGGCGGTGGGTGCTCTGATCGGCGAGAAGATCGAGCGCGCCGACCCCGACTTCGTCCGCGAGAAGACCGGCTTTGCCATCGGCGGCGTCCCGCCGCTGGGCCACGCCGTGCCGCCGCTGGTGCTGATCGACGACGACCTGATGGCGCTGGGCGAGATCTGGGCGGCGGCGGGCACGCCCAACGCGGTGTTCCGCCTCACCCCGGACCAGCTCGTCAGCATGACCGGCGGGCGCGTCGCGGCGGTGAAGAAGGACTGACGTTCCGTTTTTTGGCCGTCATCCCCGCCTTCGCGGGGATGACGAAATTGAAGCGGCGCGGGCCGGGCGGCAGCACCTTGCAGCGGCCGCGCTTCGACCGCACATTCACCTCCATGGACGACCTCTCCCGCACCATCCTCGACCGCGCCATGGACCTCGCGTCCGAGCGCGGCTGGCGGCGCACCGGGCTGGCCGACGTGGCGCGCGCCGTGCCGGTGCCGCTCGGCGAGCTGTACCGCCGCTTCCCGACCCGCGCGTCGCTGCTGGCCGGCGTCGCCGAACTGGCCGACGCGGCGGTGCTCGGCGACGACACCCCGCCCGACCTGTCCGAATCCGCCCGCGACCGGGTGTTCGACGTGATGATGCGGCGTTTCGACGCGCTGGTGCCGTACCGCGCCGGACTCGCCGCCGTTGCCCGCGACCTGCCGCGCGAACCTCTGACCGTGTTCGCCTTCTCCAGCGCCTACGCGCGCTCCATGGCCTGGATGCTGCGAGCGGCCGGGGTGGACCCGGACGGGCGGGGCGGCGGGGCGCTGGTGGCGGGGCTGGGCGCGGTGCACGCCCGGGTGATGCGCACCTTTCTGAAGGACGACACCGCCGACCTCGCGCGCACCATGGCCGCCCTCGATTCCGAGTTGCGCCGGGCCGAGTCCTGGGCCAACTCGCTGCGCCGCCCCAAGGCGGAAAAAACCGCGGAACCGGCGGAGACCCCGGCCGGTTGAAGGTGGAGCGGTGCGGCGTCTTGTATGTTGCGCTGCAGCAGGCCCTTGATTAAGGTGTGGGCACTTCCACTCACGCCCTGCTGGCTGCATGGCAGCCGGGCCGGACCTACTCGGGGATGAAACATGGCCACCAAGCCGACCGGTAACCCGTTCTTCGACACGGATTTCTCCAAGGTGCTGGGCGATCTTAAGCTCCCCGGCGTCGATGTGGACTCGATCATCGCCACCCAGCGCAAGAACATCGAGGCGGTGACCGCCGCCAACCAGCTGGCCATCGAGGGCCTGCAGGCCGTGCTGCGCCGTCAGGCCGAGATCCTGCGCCAGACCCTGGAGGAGGCCGGCACCGCCGCCACCGAGGTGATCGCCGCCGGCTCGCCGGAGGACAAGGCCGCCAAGCAGGCCGAGCTGGTCAAGGCCGCCTTCGAGCGCTCGCTCGCCAACATCCGCGAGCTGAGCGAGATGGTCGCCAAGTCGAACACCGAGGCCGCCGACGTGCTCGCCAAGCGCGTGTCGGAGAGCCTGGACGAGGTGAAGAGCGCCATCGCCGGCGCCAAGAAGGCGCGCAAGTAAGCGTCCTTCCCTTCGGGAACCGCAAGGGGCCGCTCCGCACCGGAGCGGCCCTTTTGCGTTTCCGGGGTGCCGTGGTAGCGTGGCGCCCATGACGGACACCCCGACGACCATCACCTACGACGATTTCCTCAAGGTCGACATCCGCGTCGGCACCATCACCGCCGCCGAGCCGTACCCGGAGGCGCGCAAGCCCGCCATCAAGCTGATCGTCGACTTCGGGCCGGAGATCGGCGCCAGGCGCAGCTCGGCGCAGATTGTCCGCCATTACGCGCCGGACGCGCTGGTCGGCCGGCAGGTGCTGGCGGTGGTCAACTTCCCGCCCAAGCAGATCGGCAAGTTCCGCTCCGAATGCCTGGTGCTGGGATTGCCGGACGCGGAGGGGGAGGTGGTGCTGATCGGCCCCGGCCAAGCGGTGCCGGACGGCGGCCGGCTGTTCTGAGGCCGGGCGCCCGTTCAGGCCGGCTCGCCGCCGAACAGCACGGTGTCCAATTGTTCGCGGATCGCCTGGGACACGTCGTTGCCGACCTTCTCCAGGGCCAGCGCGATCCCGGTGTAGACGCGGGCGGCCTCCGGCGCGGCGGGATTGCTGCCGAGGATGATGTCGCGATAGCCGATGAGCTTCCCGACGGCGTCGGCGACGACGTGGCTGTCGCAGTACTCCGAGACCATCTCGCAGTGGGCGATCATCGCCTCCAGGTCGGTGACCATCCGCAGACGCGTGCATTCGAGCCGTTCGAGCAAAGGAATGCTCTCGGCGCTCCCGTTGGCGCTCTTCGACAGCCAATCCTTCATGTCAATGATGTCAGCCATCGATGGGCCTCGGTGTGCCGGTCCCGGGAGCGGTCTGGCTGACAATGTTAGCTATATAGTTCGAGTCCAATCACGCCGCGAATTCAGGGAATGTGCGGCAGAATGCGACAGCGGGCCTGCCGGCCGATGCCTTCGGCGGGGATCCGGCCGGCGGGGAATGGATCGGCGCGCGGCCGGCGGTCACCCCACCAGCTCGCCGACCGCCTGCCGCAGCTCGTCGTTCATGAAGGGCTTGTAGAGCACCGCGTCGGCGCGGAACATCTCGGTCAGCTTGAGCGCGTAGCCGGCCGGCAGGTTGGGCGCGCCGCCGGAGATCGCCAGGATCTTGGTGTCCGGCTTGGCGCGGCGCACCGCCTTGATCACCTCGATGCCGTCCACCTCCGGCATCAGCACGTCGGTGACCACCAGGTCGAAGCTCCTGCCCGCCAGCTGCTCGACCGCGAGACGGCCGTTCTCCGCCTCGGTCACCGTGTGGCCGAGGGACTCCAGCACCTCGACGATCGCCATGCGGACCGCGGGGGAGTCCTCAACCACCAATATGTTCGCCATGGGCGGGCTCCTTCTCGTTCTTCGTCTCGCTCGTCGTCTCGTTCCCCGGCGCTCGCCCGCCCGCGGGCTTCGCCATGGGCATGTCGATCATCACCGCGGTGCCGCGGCCGACCGCGCTGTCCACGGCGATGACGCCGCCGCCGTTGCGCACGATGCCGTACACCACAGACAACCCCAGTCCGGTTCCGAGCCCCACCGGCTTGGTGGTGAAGAAGGGCTCGAACACGCGCTGCCGGGTCGCTTCGTCCATGCCGGTGCCGGTGTCGGCCACGGTGAGTCGGACGTAGTCGCCTTCGGCGATCTCCAGCCGGCTCGCCTCCGGGTCCCTCAGCGTGACCACGCAGGCGGACAGTGTCAACGTGCCGCCGGTGGGCATGGCGTCGCAGGCGTTGCGGATCAGGTTGAGCAGGATCTGCGACAGCTCGGTCGCCGTGATGGTCACCGCCGGCAGGCGGTCGTCGATGCCGACCAGCACCCGGATGCCGGGCGGCAGGTCGGGGCGCGCCAGTTCCACGGCGCCGCGCACCGCCTCGCCCACCGAGGCCGGCGGCGAGACGGCGACCTCGGTGCGGGCGAAGGCCAGCACGTCGCGCATGATGATGCGCGCCTTCATCCCGCTGTCGCGCACCGCCGTCAGGTAAGTGCGCAGCCGGGCGTCCTCGCCCGCGCGGTTCAGCGCCAGGTCGCTCAGGCTGATGACCGGCTGCAGGAGGTTGTTGATCTCGTGCGCCAGGCCGCCGACCAGGCCGCCCAGCGCCGCCATGGTCTGCTTCTGCCGGGCCGCCTCGGCGGCGCGGCGGCGCTCCGTGATGTCGCTGGCGGTGCCGCGGAATCCCAGGAACACGCCGTCCGGCGAGAAGCGCGGCATGCCGCTGAACATCAGCCAGCAGCCGGTCGACACCGTCGTGTCGACCGGGAAGGAGAGCCGGCGGAACGGCCGATGCTCGCGCAACGCGTCCTGAAACACCGGGAAGTCGTCCGGCGGCCGCGCCGGGTCGAGAAGGTCGGCGGGGACGCGGCCGATCAGGTCGAAGGACGGCCGGCCGAGCGCCTCGCGGGCGCGCGGCGACACCTCGGTGAAGCGGCCGTCGGTGCCGGTGGCCCAGAACCAGTCGTTGGAGCAGTCGAGCAGCGCCTTCCAGCGCGCTTCGCTCTCGCGCAGCTCGGCGGTGCGCGCGGCGATCATCGCCTCGGCGCTGCCCAGGTGGTCGCGCAACGCCTGCTCGCTGCGGCACAGGCGCAGGAACATGGTGTCGTAGGGATTCTGCAGCGCGGTGACGACGATCGCCCGGTACAGCAGGTAGTAGGACACGATCTTGATGAAGTGCCCGAAGGCGTTCAGCAGGCCGTGCGGGTCCTGGTACAGCGTGAAGGTCATCTCCTGCACGATCAGCAGCGCGAATCCGGCCAGCGCCAGCGGGAAGGTGCCGCCCTCGAAATGCCGCCGCCGCGTCCACAGCGCCATGCACGCCAGCGCCACCACGCCGGAGATGGCGTACTCGCTGGCGATCTTGAAGTCGGTCAGGCCCTGCCCCTCGACGAAGCAGTCGGGCATGGCCCCCAGCGGGAAGATCAGCGCCAGGATCAGCGTGACCAGCGCCGCGTGCAGCCCCAGCACCAGCCCCGGTGCCACCCGGGCGCTGGGCAGCAGCAGCGGGGCGGCCAGGAAGCTCGCCGCCTGGACGAATCGAGCGGCGATCCACAGCTGGGTCGGCAGGTTGGTGTCGCCGCCGGGGAAGACGCCCATGCCCTTGTAGGACAGGGTGTGCAGCAGGTCGAGCACCGCCACCGACGGGAAGGACAGGCCGACGAAGGAAAGGAACTGCGACTGGTTGGCGTGCCGGGTGTTCCAGGCGATCACGAAGGTCGCGGTCGCCACCACGATGCTGAACAGTTCGGCCAGCGTGTGGAACAGCAGATAGTTGCCGCGCATGGTGAGGAACATCACCAGCGTTCCGCCCCCGATCAGCGCGAACTCCGGCGCCCAGCCGAATCGGCCGGTGCGGTGCGCGGTGGCGGGAATTGTCGGGTCGGCCATATACCCCTGTCCGGCGTGCGGTTTCTGGTGCCGGCGAGGAGTGTTAACAAAGCCATCCTGGCCGGCATAGTCTTCAGGTCGCGGCTATGACCAAAAGAATATGCCGGTTTGCCCCTGTCTGAAGGTCAGCCCTGGCGGCTGAAAGGGGTGCTGACCAGCGGCTCGCCCCGGCCGTGGCCGGCGCGGCTGTGGCCGGCTTCGGTGGCGGCCTGACGGAAATAGCCGACGACGAACACCCGCACCGCGTTCGCCAGCGACACGCCGGAGTCGTTGCGGCGGTTCTGGATGTCCAGCCGCTCCTTCAGGTCGGCACACAGATCGTTGATGTCCAGGCCTTCGCGGCGGCTGATCTCCTCGAGCGCCTCCCAGTAGGACGGCTCGATCCGGATCTGGCTGCTCTGGCCGGCGATGGTGACGGAACGGCTCACCAGGGGGCTGATCCCCTGGGGATTGGCGGCGTGTTGCGTCGGCGACCCGCGTTCAGGCATACGTCTCTCATCCCCCGTGTGGCAGGATAGGGGTGTATCGGCCACACTATAGCGTGATTGCAGCCCTCTATGGGGATAAAACTTTTCGGCTGCGAAGGGAATCAGATTCTCGTCATTCTAAAGTTTGTCGTGCGGACGTACGGCCTCGCCGGCCATGTCACGCACCAGGTCGAGGTTGGTGACGACCAGGAATCCCTTGGTGTAGGTGATGGCGTTGGCGGTCTTCAGCGCCTTGAGGCTCTTGTTGACCATCTCGCGGGTCACGCCGAGCATGCTGGCCAGGTTCTCCTGCGACACCGCCTGGGTGATCCGCACCCCCGCCGGAGTCGGCTGGCCGTAGGCCTCGGCGAGCTGCAGCAGCTTCTTGGCGAGCCGGCGGGGCACGTCGTGGAACACCGCGTCCTCGATGCCCTCGCTGACCCAGCGCAGCCGCTCGCACAGCACGCCCAGCAGGCGGATCGCCAAGCGCGGGTGGCGTTCCAGGAAGGGGATGAAGGCGGCGCGGTCGATGCGGAACAGCTCGGTCGGGCGCAGCGCGGTGGCGCCGGCGGTGCGTGGCTTGCCGTCGATCAGCGCGATCTCCCCCAGCACCTCCCCGGGGTCGAGGAAGTTCAGGATCATCATCTTGCCGTCCTCGGACGAGGTGTGGATGCCCACCTGCCCCTTGAGGATGGCGTACAGGCAATCGCCGGGGTCGCCCTTGTCGAAGATCAGCGTGTCGGGGTCGTACTGCACGAGGTGGCCGAGACCGAGCAGCTCCGCCATCTCGCTCTGGTCGAGCGCGCTCAACAGCTGGTTGCGGCGAAGCACCTCCGCCACGTCGATCACACCGTCACCCCGCATCGGCCGCTCCGCTTCCGAACCGTCGTTCATCTCCGTTATGTATACGGGAGTATGATCGGTAGCGGAATGCGGCATGCAATGCACGTTTCGAGTCAGGTCAGGTGGGCAGCCTCGCGCACGGCGCGGTCGAACAGCGCGGTGTGTTCGAAGTGGAAGCGCGGCTCGGGCAGCGCCACCTCCTGGCCGAGGAAGCGGCGCACGGTGCGCAGCATCAGCCGGGCGTCCTCGCGCTTCTGGTCGACGCGGCCGGTCGGCAGCCAGCTTCTGAAGCGGGCGAGATCCTGCGCATCGACGCCCATCTCGCCGGCCAGCCGCAGCACGCGGCCGTAGCCGCGCTCGCGGTAGGGCAGTTCCTTGGCGATGGACTCCAGCGCGTCGGTGACGTCGGGGGACAGCACGCCCTCGGCCTCGGCGTCGGCCAGGGTGCGGCGGATGTTGACCATCGCCTCGGACAGCATGGGATAGCCCAGCTCCGCCGGGCCGTGCTGGATGGCGACCTCGTCGTCGTCCTCCAGGCGGCCGTCGCGGTACGCCTCGAAGATGGAGCCGACGCCGATCATGCCGAACGGGTGCAGCTCGGCCGCGCGCAGGGCGCCCATGCTGGAGGCGCCGAACACCGGGATGCCCTGGCGGATGGCGAACAGGATCTCCTTGTGCCAGACCGCCGGCACGCATTCGAAGAAGCCGTCGATGATGCCGATGGCGGCGGGCTTGCGCTCGGCCACGCGGATCACGTCGCCCTGGGCCACGGGGGGCAGGAAGACGGCGTCCAGCTCGCGCGCCGCGTCGTCGCGCGGCATGGTGGGGCCGAGGAAGACGTACACGTCGCTCATGACCGGGTCTCCAGAACGCGCTGCGCCCGCTGGCCCAGCAGGTAGTCGGGGGATTCGTCGATGCCTTCCAGGCCGGGGATCACCACGCGGACCACCGGGATGCCGAACTCCGGCTTGGTCAGGTCCACCGCCACCACCTCGTCGATGCCGACGGCCTTGAGGCGGGCGAGCTGGTGCTTGAGGTCGTCCTCGATGCTGCGGCCGGACGAGGTCGGGCAGGTGGTGAAGTCGCGCCCGCCGGAGCCGGTGCGGATGCACTCCTTCCAGCGGGCGTGCAGCGCGCTGTCCAGGTGCTTCAGGTACTCGGCGCGGGACATGTCGTCGCGCGCGCCGGCGATGAAGGTCAGCCGGCTCTGCGCCGCCTCGGTCAGGGCGCGGCTCAGCGCCACCTCGCGGGCGGTGTGGCAGCCCTTGCCGACCGCCGGGCGGACGGTGTGCTGCGGCGAGTCCTCGCGCGGCACGATGCGGGCGATGAAGACGGGGATGCCGACGTCGCTGGTCATCTCCCACACGCCGACGTCCACGCCGGCGCGGTCCAGCTTGTCGAGCAGGGCGCGGCAGTGCGGGTCGGTCACGGTGGACAGGTCGATGCGCGTCGTCTCCTGCGCGTCGCCGTCCGTCAGGCGCCACAGGGTGGAGGCGTCGCGCTCGACCAGTTCGCCCACCGCGTGGCTGGTCGCCTCCAGCCGGTGGTTGCCGGACGCCAGGCCGTTCGAGCTGGCGACGAAGCAGCCGTGGCCCGGCGGCAGCGGAAGGGTGTAGTTGAGGTGCACCATCTCGAACGGCACCCAGGTGGGCTCGCCGCTCATCAGGTCGGTGCCCTCGATCCACATCAGCGGCGTGTCGGGGGTGAAGCGGCTGGTGGACAGGCGCGGCAGGCGCCACACGTCGCACACCCGGTGCGTCCAGCGCAGCTCTTCATAGCTGGCGTACTTCAGCGGCAGGGTGATGCGCTCGGCGTGGTAGGACTCGATGGATTCCATCACGCCCGATGCCTTGGCGGCGGCCAGCGTGACGCCCTTGCCCTGCGACACGGCGACGGAGCGCGAATTGGGCCGGGTCACCATGACCACCGGGATGCCGACGGTGTCGAGCCCGGTGACGTTGGCGACGCGGGTGATGCCCATGACGGGCAGGTAGGGGGCGACGCGGGCCAGCGTCTGCTCCGGCGGGACGATGCGGTGCGTGCCGGCCGTGTGGGCCTTGGCCGTATCGGCGATGAGCGGGGAGGCGATCTCGTCGAGGGGCATCGTGGTCTGACCCGGAGCGGTGGCCGGAGCGGTGGCCGGCCGGGAGGGTGTCGGACGTACGGGCGGGCCGCGGCGGTGGGCCGGGTGAAGGCCGGCCGCCGCGGACCCGAAGAACGCGGGAAGTATCCCGGCGATCACATGCCCGGGGAGACGTAATCGCGCGACGCCTCGTGGTCGGCGGCGTCGAAGGCGGCCTTCTCGCCGACGCGCAGCGACGAGCGGACGGCGTTGCCGGGCTCGGCGACGGCGGTGACGCCACGGGCGTTCACGGCGTACAGGCGGCCGTCGGCGCCGCGGATCATGGAGGCCTGGGAGATCGCGTTCATGTCGTTGTCCTTGGTTGGGGTAGGGGGCGTTTGTGACGCCGACTGTGCGGCAGCGGCCCCGTGTGGGCTGTGAAATCCTTCACTGCGCGAACGATCGGGGTGCGGCTAAGAAGACGGGACCCGCGGCTGTCCAAGCCGCCAAGGAGATTTCGTCATGCAGCTGGAAAGAAGGGCCCTGACCCGCGAATCGCGTCTCATCGACCTGTTCGCGCTCGTCTCCGAGCCGATCATGCTGGAGCGCACGCTGGCGCTGACCGGTGGCCAGACCCGCCTTTCACTGGAAAGGACGGTGTGGGACGGGCTCGACGAGGCGGCCCGGCGCGAGGGACGGCCGGTCGCGGACCTCTGCGGCGAGCTGGACGCCACGAAGCCCACGGAGGTGGATCTGTCCACCGCCATCCGGACCTTCGTGTTGAGCTATTACCGCCAGTCCAGCCGGGTCTGACCGCGCGGCCGCACCCGCCTCAGGAGCGGATCTTGCTCCGCAGGCGGGCGCGCTTGCCGAGCCCGTTGGCGCACAGTTCGACCAGCGGCGCCATGGACAAGCGCTGCGCGAGCGCATGGGAGTTGCGCAGCGCATCGGCCGCAGCGGCGTCGTAGCGGCCCGCGGCCCAGGCCGCCTCCGCCAGGATGTAGGACGCCCGCGCAAAATGCCCGAGCCGGCCCGTGCGCTGCGCCAGTTGGCAGGCGTGGTGCGCTTCCTCCAGCGCGTCGTCCGCGCGGCCCAGGCGGAGCAGCCCTTCCGCCCGCCAGATGCGGGCCAGATCCTCGCGGTACGACATGCCGACCTGGAAGGCGGCGAGGCTGCGGTCCAGCAGGTCCATGCCGTGGGCCTCGTCTCCCAGCAACACGTGCCCGTACCCCAGGCCGGCCATGATCTGCGGCCGGTGCAGCCGCGACCGGATCATCTCGGACAGCGTCAGCGCCGTCTCGAGCACCGGCACGCTGCGTTCGGCATCGCCGACCAGCAGCAGGGTCCAGCCGTAATAGGCGTAGGCGTAGACCTTGGAGAAGGCGTGTCCGCTGTCCTCCGCCGCGTCGATGGACAGCTGGCCGGAGCGGATGGCCTCCGCGGTCAGGCCCATTTCGGCCTGGCTGCGGGCGATGCCGCTGGCGGCGACCACCGGGCCGAGGGCCGCCATCCCGTAGCGGTCGAAGCGCGGGCCCTCCTGCATCAGCGCGTAGGCCTCCTGAAGGACGCCGCAGGCCTCGGGGAAGAGTCCCTTTTCCGTCAGCGCGCCGCCGAGGCGTGCGAGCAGCTGGACCCGGGTGTCGAGGTTGCCGGTCAGCCCGATCGCCGCCAGCCCTTCGCGGCTCAGGCTGATCGCCTTGTCGATGTCGCCCTGCACCCATTCGAAGGCGCCGTAGAGCGAGGACGCGCGCGCGAACCGGATATGGTCGTCGGCCGCGTCCGACAGGGCGAGGGCGCGCTTCAGATGGTCATCGACGCCGGTCACGCCGCGCGGCAGCAGCGCGCGCGGCAGGGCGATGGACATGTCGATCCGGCGCAGGGTGTTGCGGTGGGTGTCCGGCATCCGGTCGACGGCGGCCAGCGCGTTCCCGTAGTGCCGGCTGGCGTCCTCCAGCTTGGAGCGCTGCTCGGCGCGGCGGCCGGCGGCGCGGCCGAAGGCGTAGGCGGCCGGCCAGACCTCCGCCTGGAAGGCGTGATGGGCCATCAGCTCCATGCGGCCGGGCAGGTCGTGGTCGCGGCGCTCGCACAGCGCCTCCAGCACCTGGGCGTGCAGGAGGCGGCGGTCGCCGCGGGTGATGGTGGCGTACGCCACCTCCTGGATCAGGCCGTGGCGGAAGCTGTATTCCAGGTTGGGCAGCAGGCGCGAGCGGCGGACGAACGCGCCGCCCTCCAGCTCGGCGAGCTGCCGCAGCAGCTCCGCTTCGCTCAGCGTGCCCTGGCGGCGCAGCAGCGCGACGTCGAAGGTCGGCCCGATCACCGCGGCGGTCAGCAGGGTGCGGCGCAGATCCTCGGCCAGCGAATCGATCCGCGCGGCCAGCAGCCCGTGCACCGACGCGGGCAGGTCGATCCGCCCGACGTCCGTGCCCGGCCGGAAACGGCCCGGCACGCCGACGATGGCCCCGGCGGTCTCCAGCGCGCGCAGCGACTCCTCCAGGTACAGCGGCACGCCCTGGCTGCGGGCGGTGAGCATCTCCTTGATGCCGTGCAGCGACGGGGCGGTGCCCAGCCAGCGGTTCAGGTACTCCTGGGTCGGCTCCGGCCGCAGCGGGTCGAGGCGGATCGACAGCGCGTCGACCTCCGGGGCCCACGCCGATCCGCTCTCCGGGCGCGCGGTGGCGATGAACAGGATCCGCGCCGCGCCGGTCAGCGCGCGCGTAACCGCGTCCAGCAGCCGGCGCATCACAGGGCTGGCCCAATGCACGTCCTCGACCAGGATCAGGATCGTCCGGTCCCGCCCCAGCGCGACGGTCATCCCGGCCAGGGCGTCGATGGCGGTGGACAGCTGTTCGGCCGGCGGCAGCCCGGTCCACACCCGGTCGGCGACCGGCAGGCCGAGCAGGTCGCGCATCGCGGAGCGGGCGAGCGGGCCGGCGGCCTGCTCCGCCGCGGCGCACAGCGGGTCCTGGCCGTCGGCGAGCGGCAGCAGGCTGGCCGCCACCTGTTCCAGATCCTCCGGTGCGCCGAGCCGGCGGATCGGCGCCTGCGGCCATTGCAGCAGGGTGCAGCCATCGTCGGGAATCTTGCGCAACGTCTCGCTGACCAGCCGCGACTTGCCGATGCCGGCCTCGCCCGACAGCAGCACCACGGTGCCGAAGCCGTCGCGGGCCGCCTCGTAGGTGGCGAGCAGCGTCTCGCGCTCGCGCTCGCGGCCAACGAACGGGCCGGGCGCGGCGGTCATCAGGTCGGCCGCGGTGCGCCGGCCGGCACGCACGTCGGCCAGCGCGAACGCCGGGTAGGGCTCGGTCTCCGCCGACAGGCGCAACTGGCCGGCGGGCTGCACCGTCAGGCCGGCCGGGACCAGCTCCACCGCGTCGTGGCTGAGCAGGATGCTGTTCGGTTCGGCCTTCTGCTGCAGCTTGGCGGCGAGGTGGACGCACTCCCCGACCGTGCGGTAGTCGCTCCACACCCCGTGCTCGATGACCTGCGCCAGCACCTCGCCCGACGCGATCCCGATGCGCACGGCGAACCCGGAGCCTGGCGCCAGCGCGGCGGCGCGGATGTCCTGCGCGGCGAGGCAGGCGCGCAGCGCGTGCTCCTCCAGCGCGTGCGGCGCGCCGAAGATGGCGAGCACGCCGTCGCCCAGCATCTGCCCGATGGTGCCGTGGTACCGCTCGATGGCGCCGGTCAGCACCGCCAGCACCGCGCGCAGCGCGCGGTCGGCGTCCTCAGGATCGCGGCCGGAGACCATCGCCGACGAGCCGACGATGTCGGCGAACATCACGGACACGAGCTTGCGCTCGGCCCC
This sequence comes from Azospirillum sp., assembly GCF_050789165.1. Lineage (NCBI taxonomy): Bacteria > Pseudomonadati > Pseudomonadota > Alphaproteobacteria > Rhodospirillales > Azospirillaceae > Azospirillum > Azospirillum sp. Next base: position 14,652 of record NZ_JBOZRT010000150.1, on the reverse strand, counting down.
TGTTCTCCGGATCGCCTGCTGTTCGGCCCCGCTGGCCATCATTCCATTCCTCCGCCGGACGGACCCGACCCCGCGTCCCGGCACTGCAAAAACATATTACTGCATGCAGGCGACGGTTTGTAGAGATCGAAGTGTTCCGGTCGGAAATCTTTGCTGCCGGGCGGGCGGTGCGCGCATACGGTTGTATGCAGGCGCAATCTCTAAGAGAATAAAATTTGCCGCTTTTCCGTAATGAGTAGCGCTGCAATCGGCCGCGAAACGAAGACTCGGAGCGAAGGCGCAAAAAAAGCCGGGACGGCGGACCGTCCCGGCTGTGCTGGCGTGCGGCGAATCGCCTCAGCGTTGTACCGTGACGTTCTCCACCTGGGAGACGTCGCGCACCGCGCCGCGGTCGGCGCTGGTGGTGAGCGCGGCGTAGGCGCGCAACGCCGGGGTGACGACGCGCTTGCGCGGCGCCGTCGGCTTCCAGGCGTTGGCCCCCTTGGCGTTCTCGGCGTCGCGGCGGCGCTTGAGCTCCTCCTCCGGCACCGCCAGCGTGATGGTGCGCTTCGGGATGTCGATCTCGATGCGGTCGCCCTCCTGGACCAGGCCGATGGCGCCGCCCTGCGCCGCTTCCGGCGAGGCGTGGCCGATCGACAGGCCCGAGGTGCCGCCGGAGAAGCGGCCGTCGGTGACCAGCGCGCACGCCTTGCCCAGGCCCTTCGACTTCAGGTAGCTGGTCGGGTACAGCATCTCCTGCATGCCGGGGCCGCCGCGCGGACCCTCGTAGCGGATCACCACCACGTCGCCCGCCACGATCTTATCGCCGAGGATGGCGTCGACCGCCGCGTCCTGGCTCTCGAACACGCGGGCCGGGCCGGAGAACTTCAGGATCGAGGCGTCGACGCCGGCGGTCTTCACGATGCAGCCGCGCTCGGCGATGTTGCCGAACAGCACGGCGAGGCCGCCGTCCTTGGAGTGCGCGTGCTCCACGTCGCGGATCACGCCGGCCTCGCGGTCGAGGTCCAGCTCCGGCCAGCGCTTCGACTGGCTGAACGGCACGATGGTCGGGATGCCGCCGGGGGCGGCCTTGAACAGGGTGTGGGTGCCCTCGTCCGCGGTGCGCTTGACGTCCCAGCGGTCGATGGCGTCGCCCAGCGTCTTGGCGTGCACGGTGGCGACGTTGCGGTTCAGCAGGCCGCCGCGGTCCAGCTCGCCCAGGATGCCCATGATGCCGCCGGCGCGGTGCACGTCCTCGATGTGCACGTCCGACACCGCCGGGGCGACCTTGCAGACGTTCGGCACGCGGCGCGACAGCCGGTCGATGTCCTGCATGGTGAAGGGCACCTCGCCCTCCTGCGCGGCGGCCAGCAGGTGCAGCACGGTGTTGGTCGAGCCGCCCATGGCGATGTCCAGCGTCATGGCGTTCTCGAACGCCTCGAAGGTGGCGATGCCGCGGGGCAGGGCGGTCGGGTCCTCCTGCTCGTACCAGCGCTTGCACAGCTCGACCGCGACGCGGCCGGCGGCGAGGAACAGCTCCTTGCGGTCGGCGTGGGTGGCGACGATGGTGCCGTTGCCCGGCAGCGACAGGCCCAGCGCCTCGGTCAGGCAATTCATCGAGTTGGCGGTGAACATGCCCGAGCACGAGCCGCAGGTCGGGCAGGAATTGCGCTCCATCTCCGCCGCCTCCTCGTCGGACACGGTCGGGTCGGCGGCGGCGACCATGGCGTCGATCAGGTCGACCGCCTTGGTCTTGCCGCGCCAGTTCACCTTGCCGGCCTCCATCGGGCCACCGGAGACGAACACCGCGGGGATGTTGAGGCGCATGGCGGCCATCAGCATGCCCGGGGTGATCTTGTCGCAGTTGGAGATGCAGACCAGCGCGTCGGCGCAGTGGCCGTTCACCATGTACTCCACCGCGTCGGCGATCAGCTCGCGCGAGGGCAGGCTGTACAGCATGCCGTCGTGGCCCATGGCGATGCCGTCGTCGATGGCGATGGTGTTGAATTCCTTGGCGATGCCGCCGGCCTTCTCGATCTCGCGGGCGACCATCTGGCCGAGGTCCTTCAGGTGGACGTGGCCGGGGACGAACTGCGTGAAGGAGTTGGCGATGGCGATGATCGGCTTGCCGAAGTCGCCGTCCTTCATGCCGGTGGCGCGCCAGAGGCCGCGCGCACCCGCCATGTTGCGGCCGTGCGTGGACGTGCGGGAGCGGTAGTGCGGCATCGGGTACACCCTCGAAAAAAGTCGATTGCGAAAGACCGTTGGGGCCTGCGGGCAACAAAATGGGCCGCAACACTAGCAATCCGAGGGTGAAGATTCCAAGCGCCGAGATTCCCCGACCCATGCGGCGGCCGCCCGGCAGCCCCCCGCTGCGCGCCGGGGGCCGCTGGACGGGGCATGTCGGGAAGCCGCGCTAGCTGCTGGTGGCGTCCTTCTTCGCCGCCCGCGCGGTGCGGCCGCGCGCGGCGGCGCCAGCCGGCAGCGTGGCGCCGGCCTCGGCGGCGGCGGCCTTGCGGGTCCGGCCGCCCGTCTTCGCGGAGCCGCCGCCGGCCACGGCCGACAGATCCTCCGCCGCGGCGCGGGTGCTGCCGCTGGCCGCGGACTTGCCGCGCGTGGTGGTCTTCGAGGAGGAACCGTTCGTCTTGGCCGACGAGCCGTTCGACTTCGCCGCCTTGCCGCCGCCCTTCGCGGTCTCGGACTTCGCCCCACCGACCTTCGCGGTCTCGGACTTCGCGCTCTCGGCCTTGGTCGTGCCGCTCTTGGTGGTCCCCGTCTTGCCCTTGCCGGCGCCGCCCTTCTTCTTGCCGCCGATCTCCGCATCGACTTCGGCGATGGCGCGGGCCCAGTGTTCGTCGTGCTTGCCTTCCGGCTGCCCCTCGCGCTCCCAGATCTCGTGCGCGCGCTGGCGGATACGGTTTTCGCGGTCGTCCTGCATCGACTCCTCCCAACTGCCGAACCGTTCGGCGCCCCCATCGGACATCCGGCGGGTCTCGAACGGGTTCCCGCCTTCAACGCCGAAGTAGTGCCCAGGTTGCACGGCGCCAAGTCATAGACGTGACAAATCCTCGACAAACATTGCCGATACCCCGGGCGAGGCACCGCCTTAGGTGAATGGACCGGTCGCCGCGGCCGAACTCCGCGCGGTCGAACAGGCTCCTGGGGGCGCGGTTCCGTGTTATCCAAGGACGTATCGCGGACGGGAATCGGAGGGGCGTGTGGTGGCGGTCCGATCATCTCTGCGGCGTTTCGCCGCGCTGTCGCTGCTGGCGCTGTCGGGGTGCGCCGCGGCGTGTCCGGAGGGGCTGACGCCCGGCGTGGCGACCACGCTGTTCTTCGGCACCGCGCGCCGCAACGCCCCCGACGTCGGCGAGGCGGAATGGCGCGCCTTCCTGACGGACACGGCGGTTCCCAGGCTGTCCGGGCTGACGGTGACCGAGGGCCTCGGCCTCTACCGCGAGAAGGACGGCAGCGCCGCGTCCGAGCGCAGCAAGGTGATGGTCACCGCGCACCAGGGCACGCCCGACGAGATGCGGGCGATCGCCGAGGTGATGGAGGCGTACAAGAGCCGCTTCGACCAGTGGGGCGTCGGCCGCCTCGACCAGCCCGCCTGCACCGGATTCGACTGAGCGCCGTTGCAGATTCCTGGAATGGCTTCCCGGCGGCGGGAAGCGGGAAACGGTCCGGATCAATCCTGCGGCAACTCGACGACGAGGTCCTGGACCTCGCGGTAGAAGGCGGCGACCGCCTTGATGTCGGCGTCCTTCAGCTTGGCGGCGACGTTGCGCATCATGCTCAGGTTGTCGTTGCCGCGCTTGCCGTCGCGGAAGGCCTGGATCTGCGTGGTGATGTAGGCCGGGTTCTGGCCGGCGAGCGCCACGATGTCGTTGCTGCCGTCGCCGCCCTTGCCGTGGCAGGTGTCGCACGAGGTGACGGCCTCGCCCAGCACCGCCAGTTCCGCGCCGCGTTCCAGCAAATCCATGGCGGCGCCGGGGCCGGGGGCCTTGCGCACCGGCTGCGCCGCGTAGAACGCCGCCACCGCCTCGCTCTGCGCGTCGTTCAGCGCCTTGGCGATGGGGGTCATCATCGCGTGCTCGCGCTTGCCGGTGCGGAAGTCCTTGAGCTGGCGGGCGATGTAGTCCTTGCGCTGCCCGGCCAGCAGCGGGAACGGCCCGGTGCCGGAGTTGTGGCAGGTGTCGCAGGCGGCTACGCCCGGCTTCAGGCCTTCCTTGGCGATGGCCTGCCCCTGCTGCGCCGCGGGGTCGGCCGCCGACGCGCCGGTGGCCATCAGAAGGCCGGCAACGGACAGAACGGTCAGAAGCGTCGTGCGGAACATGGGGGCGTCCTTGGGTGAGCGGTCGTTCTCGTTGCCCACACCCAAGCAAGGGCTATGCCAGCGCCTGCGCCCTCCCGACGGCCTCCAGCACCCCGTCCACGTCCATGGCGTCGAAGGAGGGGCGGTGGTGCAGCACCACGCGCCGGCCGCTGGCGTGGATCGGGTTGGAGGCGTCGGAGAACAGCGCCACTGTCGGCCCGCCCACCGCCGCCACCAGATGCGTCGGCCCGGTGTCGTTGCCCACCGCCGCCCAGGCGCGGCGCGCCAGCGCGCCGATCTCGGCGATGCCGGTCCGGTCCGTCAGGTCCAGCGCGGCGGGGCAGGCGGCGGTGATCGCGGCGGCGAGGTCCTTCTCGATTCCGGTGCCGAGCACCACCGGCCGCACGCCGCGCTCCGCCAGCGCCCGCGCCAGCTCCGGGTAGCGCGGCCAGCGCTTGTCCGGCCGCCCGGCCGAGGAGCCGGGGATCAGCAGCGCGTAGTCGCCGTCCAGGCCGAAGCGGCCCACGTCGGCGTCGAGCCAGGACAGGTCGGGGTGCGGCGCGAGATCGATGCCGAAGGGGCGAAGCTGGCGCTCGTAGCGCTGCAGCACCGGCACCTTGCGGCGCTTCGGGTAGGAATCGTCGTGCGAGGCGAAGCGCGCGGTGCCCGACCACTCCGGCCAGGGGCCGGGAAACAGCAGCCAGAAGTACCGGTCGGTGCGCCCGGTTCCTTGCAGGTCGTAGACCCGGCCGAACCGCCCGCCGCGGATCATCCGGCGGACCTTGAGATAGTCGCCCAGCGATCGCCCGCGCGGATCCTCCCACACCTCGTCGAACAGGCCGCTCATCCGCGCCAGCGGGGCGAGCTGCGGGATGGTCAGCAGCGTCAGCCGGTCGCCAGCGTGATGGCGACGGATCGCCTCGAACGCGGTCTGCGCCAGGAAGAAGTCGCCGAAGGCGCCGAGCTTGATGACGAGGACGTTCATCGCCCGTCCCCTCGTCCCCCATTTCGGGGCACGCGGGTGGCCAGCACCAGCATCAGCCCGGCGGCCAGCATGCCGGCCATCCACCACGCCTGCCAGATGCCGTACGCCGTGGACACCATGGCCAGCGCCGCGGTGAAGGAGGCCAGCGCGTAGGGCTGGTCGTCGCGCTCCAGCCGCGCCGTCCCGGCCAGCACCAGCAGCGCGACCGCCAGCGCCAGCGCCGCGCCCACCGCCCCCAGCTCCAGCCAGACCTGGAGGAAGGCGTTGTGCGGGTGGAGCGGCAGCAGGTTCTCGGTCAGCGGGTCGAACTGCGAGGTCTCGCCCATCGGCTTCAGCGACCGCGAGGCGTCGATGCCCTGGCCGAGCAGCGGCGTCTCCAGCGCCCGCCCGGCGGCGCGCCACCAGATCTCGACGCGGTGCTGCGCCGAGCGGAACAGCCACGGCGCGTGGTCGAGGTCGAGCACCCGCTCGAACAGCCACGCCGCCGGAATGGCGCCCGCGAAGGCGGCGGCCAGCGCCGCCGCCAGCGCCCGCCGCGTCGCCGACGCCCAGCGCTGCGCGGCGAGGAACACCGCCAGCCCGAGGCCGATGCCGACGATGGCCGAGCGGCTCGGCTGCAGCAGGCTGAGCACGGCGTAGCCCAGCGGCAGCGCCGGGGCGAGCAGCCTCTGCCCGTGCCGCCGCAGCACCAGCGCCGCCGGCCACACCAGCAGCGCCAGCAGCGCCGCGGCGCGCTTCGGCACGTTGCCCTCGGACACCGACAGGTCGTCGGCCGCCTTGCCGTTCACCCAGCGGTGCAGCGGGTGGTCGAGCGCGTTTTCCAGCGAGAAGATCAGGATGCCGGCCAGCAGACCGCCGACGAACAGCCAGCCCAGCCGCCGCGCCGCGTCCTCCGGCAGGTCGGCGATGCAGGCGCCGGCCAGCGTGGCCGACAGCGCGATGTAGCCGATCTCCACCACCGTCAGCGCGGCGCGCCCGGACGGGCTCCAGGCCACGCTGGCGGCGGCGAGCGCCAGGAACGCCAGCACCGCGGCGCTCGTCCACCGCTCCGGGCGCAGCCGTGCCAGCGCGCCACCGCGCGCCAGCAGCACACCGGACAGCGCCATCAGCGTCAGCGCCCACACCGGCAGCCCGCGCGGGGCCAGCCCGGCCAGCGGCCCCAGCAGGGCGACGGCGGCGGCGAAGGGATAGGACAGGATCGTGTCGGACAGCGCGTCGCGCCGCGCCAGAGGGGCTAGCATGCCCAGCGGCTTAACAGGAGGGCGGGTGACAAGACAAGCCCTCGCTCGCCTCCGGCGGACGGATGGTCGCGTTCGGCGAGGGGCGGGGCGCCGGAACCCTGGGGAAAAGGCGGGGGCCGCTGCCGGGGGGAAAACAGCGGCCCCAGTCGGGAGAAAACCAGTGCACTGAGGCAGCTTCAATACAAGCTGCCGACAGGACTATACACCGTATCGACTCGATACCAATACGGCCGGTTGGTAGATGGCCTCCCGGCATAGCGGGGAGCGGAGGCGGGGGCGGACAAATTTCCAATCCCCCGAAAACGGTTCCGGTGTACAAGTCCGCCGGTTCAACGGCGTCGCGGTTCCGCATGCTCTTCCACACCCAGGCTTTCGTGCTCGGCTTCCTGCCGGCGGTGCTGGCGCTGTTCTACGCGACGGCCCGGCGCGAGGCGGCGCGCGAGTGGGTGATGGTCGCCGCCTCGGTGGTGTTCTACGGCTGGTGGGACGTGCGCTTCGTGCCGCTGCTGCTCGGCCAGACGCTGGCCACCTGGGGGCTGGCGCACCTGTACCGCACATGGCGGATCTCCTGGGTGGTGACGGCCGGCGTGATCGCCAACCTCGCCATCCTCGGCTACTTCAAGTACGCCAACTTCTTCATGGATTCGCTGGCCGCGCTGCTGGGGTCCGACCTGCCGCGCAGCGACGTGCTGCTGCCCATCGGCATCAGCTTCTTCACCTTCGAGCTGATCTCCTATCTGGTGGACCTGCGCCGCGGGCGCGTGCCGGCGTACCCGCTGCGCGGCTTCTGCCTGTTCGTCTTCTTCTTCCCGCACCTCGTCGCCGGCCCCATCGTCCGCCACAACGAGCTGATCCCGCAGCTCGCCGACGACCCGCTGCGGCCGGGCTGGGCGGAGCGCTTCGCCAAGGGCCTGACGCTGTTCATCATCGGCTTCGCCAAGAAGGTCCTGCTGGCCGATCCGCTGGCGCGCTCCGCCGACCCGCTGTTCGCCGCCGCGGCGCAGGGCGTGCCGGGGCTGGTCGACGCGTGGGAGGCGGCGCTGGCCTTCTCGCTGCAGCTGTTCTTCGACTTCTCCGCCTACACCGAGATGGCGCTGGGCATCGCGCTGCTGTTCGGCATCCGCCTGCCTGCGAACTTCGACGCGCCCTACCGCGCCGCCGATCTGCGCGATTTCTGGCGGCGCTGGCACATGACGCTGTCGCGCTGGATCCGCGACTACGTCTACATCCCGCTGGGCGGCAGCCGGCAGGGCCCCACGGGTTACGCGCTGACCACGCTGGTCACCATGGGGCTCTGCGGGCTGTGGCACGGCGCGGCGTGGACCTTCGTCGCCTGGGGCCTGATGCACGGCGCCGGGCTGGTGGCCTGTCACGCCTGGCAAAGCCTGAAGCGGCCGCTGCCGCTGCCGGTCGCGTGGCTGCTGACCATGCTGTTCGTGGTGGTCGGCTGGGTGCTGTTCCGCGCGCCGGACTTCGCCACCGCCGGCAACCTGCTGGCCGGCATGGCGGGGCAGGGCGGGCTGGCCGGCGACCTGTCGCGGCCGCTGACCATGGCCGCCGGCGCCGCGGTGGCGCTGCTGGGCCCGACCAGCCTGGACTTCACCGACACCCGCCTGCCGGCGCGCCGGCCGGTGGCGGCGGCCTTCGCGGTGCTGGCGGTGGCCTGCATCCTCGAGGTCGGCAAGGGCCAGCCGCTCAGCTTCATCTACTTCCAGTTCTGAGGGGGACGACCATGCGCACGCCTCCCTCCTGGAGCGGCTACGTCAAGACGCTGGCGGCCACCGCGCTCGGCCTCGTCGGGCTGCTGCTGGCCTTCGTGCTGGTGATGGACCCGTACCGCAACGTGCCGTTCTCGCCGCCCATGGCGCGGCCGCTGATGGACGACAACCAGCGCTTCCTGTTCCCCGGCGTGGTGCGCAGCGGCCGCTTCGACAGCGCGGTGTTCGGGACCTCGACCGGGCGGCTGCTGCAGCCGACGCACCTGGACCGCCTGATGGGCGGGCGCTTCGCCAACCTGTCGATGAACAGCGCCATGGCGTGGGAGCAGTACAAGATCGCCGACCTGTTCCTGCGCACCGTACCGGCGCCGCGCACGATGATCTTCACGCTCGATTACGTCTGGTGCGCCGCGGATGCCGACACCCGGCGCACCACCTTCCGGCCGTTTCCGCCGTGGATGTACGATGACGACCGGTGGAACGACCTCGGCTACCTGCTGAACGGCAAGACGCTGGAGATCGCCTGGCGGCTGGCCGAGTACCACATGGGCCTGCGCAAGCCGCGCCTGGGCGACGACGGCTACGAGCGCTTCGTGCCGCCGGACGACCAATGGGACCGCGCCAAGGTCGAGGCGAAGATCTACGAGGGCCCGAAGCGCGCCATCGTCCCGCAAGTGCCGCCCTACGTCCCGACCGAGGCCGAGCGGCAGGGCTGGCGCTTCCCGGCGCTGGCGTGGCTGGAGGAGCTGCTGGCCCGCCTGCCGGCCGAGGCGCGGCCGGTGCTCGCCTTCATGCCGGTGCACGTGGTGGCGCAGCCGCCGCCCGGCTCGGAAGGCGAGGCGCGCGAGCGCGAGTGCAAGGACCGCGTCGCCCGCCTGGGCGCCGCGGCCGGGGCCTGGGTGGTGGACTTCCGCATCCCGTCGCGCGTCACCACCGACGACGCCAACTACTGGGACCACCTGCACTACCGCGTCGGCATCGCCGACTGGCTGGAGGACACGCTGGCCGAGGTGCTGCGCGGCCGGCGCGAGGCGGCGGACGGCGCGTGGCGCCTGCTGGCGGAGCCGCGGGCCGGATCGCCGCGGCGGGCACCCGTCTCGTAAATTCCTCTCCGCTCCCCTCTCCACCGAAGGTATAGTGCATCCCCAATGGGAGACGGCCATGAAGCGAGCGAGCGGACCTGACAGGGCGGTGACCCGCCGCAGCCTGCTGACCGGCCTGTCCCTGGGAATGGGCGGCCTGGCGCTGGGGTCACCCCTGTACGCCCAGGACGCCGCGCCGCCGCTGCGCGTCGGCTTCGTCTACGACGGCCCGCGTGCTGACTTCGGCATGGTCCAGGCGCACGCCGACGCCGCCCACGCCGTCGCCGCGCTGCCCGGTGTCCGGGTCGAGGAGATCGAGGCCACCCCCACCACCCTGTCGGCTGCCGCCGAAGAGCTGGCCGGCGGGCGCGGCTGCCGCGTCGTCTTCGTGACGGCGCCCGGCGATTCCCTGCCGCTGCTGCTGGCGCAGGCCGAGGCGCACCGCGACACCGCCTTCCTGCTGTGCGGCGCCACCTTCGCCGACGCGCGGCTGCCGGACAACGTCGGCGTCTACGATGCCTACCTGGACGAGGGGCAGCACATCGCCGGCATCGTCGCCGGCTACGCCTCGCGGGCCAGGAAGGTGGGGCTGGTGGCGGCGGAGTCCTCGCCGCGGGTCCTGCGCTGCGTCAACGCCTTCGCGCTGGGGGTGCGGCGCGCCGACCCGACGGTGGCGGTGCGCCTCGCGCTGGTCGGCGCCAGCCCGACGCCCGACGCGGTGGCCGCCGCCGCCAGGGCGCTGGTCGCCGACGGCGTCGACGTGCTGTCCGGCCAGCTCGCCTCGGTGCGTCCGGTGTGCGAGGTGGCGGAGGCCGCGGGGGTGCGCTGCTGCGGCCTGCACATCGACCTCTCGGCGCTGGCGCCGGAGGGGTTCCTGACCGGCACCCAGCCCGACTGGACCCGCATCTATGTCGATACGGTGCAGCGCATCCAGTCCGGCCGGGAGTGGGAGCGGGTGCGGCTGGGCGGCTTCGGCCGCGGGCACGTGCGCAGCACCGTCTACGGCCGCGGCGTCGGGGTGGAGGCGCGGGCGCACGCCGACGCCGCGCGCATGCAGCTCGCCAACGGCAACGCCGCGGTGTTCCGCGGCCCGATCCACGACAACACCGGCCGCGTCGCGCTCGGCAAGGGGAAGGCCCTGAAGAGCGACGACCCGGCCCTCGACCGCCTGGTCTGGCTGGCCGAGGGGGTGGAGGTGGTGCGGTAGCCGCTTACGCCGCCTCGGTCAGCGTCAGCACCGCCCGCGTCGGCAGGCACTGGATGGTGAAGGGCGCGCGCACGCCGCCGTTGAACAGCTCGGCGCACTCCAGCGCCTTGCGCACCCGCTCCTCGGGCGGCAGGTGCTCGGTTGAGGCGAGCGAGCCCAGCGCGTAGTCGGCGCCGCAGCCGATGGCGTGGTAGCCGCGCACCGCCTCGCCGACCTGATAGTCCGACTGGATCGAGAACAGCCGGCCCTCGTGCGCCACCAGGAAGCTGCCGCCGGTCTCCACGTCGTTGGAGCGCTGCGCCCAGCCGCCGTCCTTCAGGCAGCCGCGCACCGCGTCCACGAAGTCGGTGACCATGTAGCGGAACAGGTCGACGCCCGGCGCCCGCTCCGGCGGGTCGAGCCGGTAGGCCAGAAGCTGGCCCATGCGGAAGGAGTTGGTGAAGCCGATCAGGTAGTCGCCGTTGCGGAACACCTTGGTGTCCGCCCGCACGGTGATGTCGAGGCCCGACACCCCGGCGCTGTCACCGCCCATCCACACGCGATCGCCGTCCACCAAGCCCACGATACAGGTCATCGCTCGTCCGCCATGAAGAAGAAAACTGGGCGGGAGGGTCGCGTATTATGGTTAACGAAAGGTTTCGTCCTCCCAGCCGCAGGCCAAAAGCGCTTCCATCATGTGCGCCGGCGGCGGCGCGGTAACCGACAGGGCGGGGCCTTCCCTGTCGAGGCGGAAGGCGATGGTGCGCGCCAGCAGGTGCAGGTTGCCGGGCGGGATCCGCTCCGGCCCGTAGTACGGCTCGCCGAGCAGCGGGCAGCCGATGGCGGCGCAGTGCACGCGCAGCTGGTGGGTGCGCCCGGTGCGCGGCTTCAGCTCCAGCCACGCCCGCCCGCGCCCGTCGGTGCCGAGCACGCGGTAGTCGGTGTGCGCCGGCCGCCCGTCGGGGTGGGCCAGCATGTTCCACGAGCCGGGGATCTGGATCTTCAGCAGCGGATGGTCGATGGAGCCCTCGGGCTCCTCCGGCACGCCCTCGCTGACCGCCCAATAGGTCTTCTCCACCCAGCCTCCGGCGAACAGCTTGCCGAGCCGCGTCGCCGCCTCCGCCGTGCGCCCCATCACTAGGCAGCCGGCGGTGTCGCGGTCGAGCCGATGGGCGAGCCGCGGCGCCTCCGCCAGGTCGAAGGCAAGGTCGTCCATGTACTGGCCGAGGTGGTGCTCGATCTTGTGCGCGGCGTGCACCGCCAGCCCGGCCGGCTTGTTGAGCACGAGGACGGCGTCGTCGCGGTGCAGGACGAAGGAGCGGATGTCGTCGGGGGTGTAGCGCATGGCGGCACCCAAGCACGGGGTGCCGCCGCGGGGCAAGCGGGCTGTACCATCCGTGCACTCTGGTTCCCGCCGGCCCCGCGCCCCATCTCGGAAGCAGGAGATCCACGGAAGGGCACGCCCATGGGGGACGGTGACAAGCTGCCGGCGCAGCGGTCCTCGCAGGCCGAGGTGGACGCGTTCCTGCGCCGCGTCGCGGCGATCCCGCCGGCGCGCACCGGCCGGCGCGGCCGGCTGATGTTCGCCATGGACGCCACCGCCAGCCGCGAGCCGACCTGGGACCGCGCCTGCCGCATCCAGGGCGAGATGTTCGAGACCACAGCCGCGCTGGGCGGCCTCGACGTGCAGCTGGTGTTCTACCGGGGTTTCCGGGAGTGCCAGGCCAGCCCGTGGGTCGGCACCGCGCCCGACCTGCTGCGGCGGATGACGGCGGTGCGCTGCCTCGCCGGGCAGACGCAGATCGGCCGCGTCCTCACCCACGCCATCAAGGAAGCGAAGCAGGAGCGGGTGAACGCCCTGGTCTTCGTCGGCGACTGCATGGAGGAGGAGATCGACGAGCTGGCGCACAAGGCGGGCGAGCTCGGCCTGCTCGGCGTGCCGGCCTTCCTGTTCCACGAGGGCGCCGACCCGGCGGCGCGCGCGGCGTTCGAGACCATCGCCCGGCTGACCGGCGGCGCCTGCTGCCCCTTCGACGCCTCCTCGGCGCAGCAGCTCCGCGACCTGCTGGCGGCGGTGGCGGTGTTCGCCGCGGGCGGCCGCGCGGCGCTGGAGGACTTCGGCCGCCGGCGCGGCGGCGTCGCCGGGCTGCTGACCAGCCGGCTCGCGCCATGATGCCGCTGGCGCTCGCCGCGGTGGCGCTGGCGGTCGGCCTGTGGCTGCTGGCGCGCGCCTTCGTCGCGGCCAGCCCGCAGACGCTGGCCAGGGGGCTGCGCTACGGCGGCATCGGGCTCGGCGCCGCGGTGGTGCTGTTCGCGGCGCTGCGCGGCCAGCTCGGCACCGTGCTGGCGCTGGGCGCCATGCTGGCGCCGCTGCTGATCCGCCACCGCCGCCGCCGCGAGGCCGCGGCCCGGGCCGAGCCGTCGTCCGGGCAGGCCTCGCGGGTCGAGACGCTGTACCTGCGCATGACGCTCGACCACGACACCGGCGCCATGGCGGGCGAGGTGCTGTACGGTCCGCTGAAGGGCCGCACGTTGGACTCCCTCGACCCGGCCGAGGCGTCGGCCCTGCTGAACGCCTGCCGGCAGGACGACCCGCAGTCCGCGGCGGTGCTGGAGGCGTGGCTCGACCGCGCCCGCCCCGACTGGCGCGAGCGTTTCGCCGAAACCGAAATGCCCGCCGGCGGGGGGAGCGGCACCATGTCGCGGGAGGAGGCCTATGAGGTCCTCGGCCTAATGCCCGGCGCCTCGGCCGAACAGGTCAAGGAGGCCCACCGACGGCTGATGATGGGGGTTCATCCCGACCACGGCGGTTCGACCTATCTGGCGGCAAAGATAAACCAGGCGAAAGACTTGCTGCTGCGCCACTGACCTTTCGCCAAGCCTCCGAAGGGCGTGTTGCACCACTGCCGACCGTGTGGCAGAACACCTGACGGCCGCCGGTTCCATGGCGTCGGCCGCTGTGTATGGTCCTTGGACAAGGATAAGAGACCCAGATGCGTAAACCCGTGCGCAAGGTGGTGTTCCCCGTTGCCGGTCTCGGCACCCGCTTCCTTCCCGCCACCAAGGCGATCCCGAAGGAGATGATGCCGCTGGTCGATCGGCCGCTGCTCCAGCACGCCGTCGAGGAGGCCCGCGCCGCCGGCATCGAGGACTTCGTGTTCGTCACCGGCCGCTCGAAGCGCGCCATCGAGGACCACTTCGACGCCGACACCGAACTGAACCGCACCCTCGAGGAGCGCGGCAAGCCGGAGGCCCTGGAAGAGGTGCGCCACAGCGAGATCGCGCCGGGCCGCTGCTTCTACACCCGCCAGCAGGTGCCGCTCGGCCTCGGCCACGCGGTGTGGTGCGCCCGCGCCGTCATCGGCGACGAGCCGTTCGCCATCATCCTGCCGGACGACTACGTGCTGGCCGACAAGCCCTGCCTGAAGCAGATGGTCGAGGCCTACGAGGAGACCGGCGGCAACGTCGTCGCCGTGGTCGACGTCCCGCGCGAGCACACGCGCCGCTACGGCATCCTCGACGTCGAGAGCGACGACGGCCGGCTCGCCAAGGTGCGTGGCCTCGTCGAGAAGCCGAAGCCGGAGGAGGCGCCCTCCACCCTGTCGATCATCGGCCGCTATATCCTGATGCCGGAGGTGTTCGACCACCTGGAGAACCAGCAGACCGGCGCCGGCGGCGAGATCCAGCTGACCGACGCGATGGCCAAGCTGATCGGCACGCAGCCGTTCCACGGCCTGCGCTTCGAGGGCACGCGCTACGACTGCGGCGACAAGATCGGCTTCGTCGAGGCGACCATCGCCTACGCGCTCAGCCGTCCGGACCTGTCGGACAAGGTGCGGGAGCTGCTGAAGAAGTTCGGCTGACCCCATTCGTGACCGTCGTTCCAGCCCGCCGCTCCCTTGACTGGGAGCGGCGGGCGTGGCTTTTCAGCGGGACGCCCGTATCGGGGGCGGAAGGCAGCGAGGATCCTCATGCGCATCGCGATGATCGGTACCGGGTACGTCGGCTTGGTGTCGGGAGCCTGTTTTTCGGAGTTCGGCGTGGAGGTCTGCTGCGTCGATAAGGACGCCGGCAAGATCGAGCGGCTGAAGCGCGGCGAGATCCCGATCTACGAGCCCGGCCTGGACGACCTCGTGGCGCGCAACG
>NZ_JBOZRT010000149.1:0-69211 GCF_050789165.1 Azospirillum sp. | reverse complement strand
GAGGCCGGCAAGGGCTTCGCCGTGGTGGCGCAGGAGGTGAAGAACCTCGCCAACCAGACGGCCAAGGCGACCGAGGACATCTCCAACCAGATCGGCGAGGTGCGGGAGGCCACCGAATCCGCGGTCGAGGCGGTGGGGGCCATCGGCTCGACCATCGCCGAGATCGACCGCATCACCGCTGCGGTCGCCGCGGCCATGGAGGAGCAGGCGGCGGCGACGCAGGAGATCACCCGCAGCGTCGTCGAGACCACCAACGCCGCGCAGGAGGTCGCCGTCCGCATCGCCGAGGTGTCGACCGAGGCCGACCTGACCGGCCGGCAGGCCAGCTACGTCGGCGGCGCCAGCGACGATGTGGCGCAGGCCATCGAGCGGCTGCGCACCGTGCTGGTCCGCGTCGTCCGCACCTCGACCAGCGACGCCGACCGGCGCGGCGACCCGCGCTTCGCGGTCGAGGCGCCGTGCGCCGTGGCGCTGGGCGGGCGGGAGCAGGGGGCAGTGATCGGCAACCTGTCGCGCGGCGGGGCGATGCTCCGCGGCGTCGCGGCGGCCCGCGGCGCCACGGGCACGCTGGTGCTGGCCGACGCCGGGGTGCGGCTCGGCTTCACGGTGGTCCAGCGGGACGGGGAGGCCACGCATGTGCGCTTCGACGAGCGGGACCGCGACCAGCCGGCCTTCGCCATCGCCTTCGAGCGGCTGACCCGCGGCCGTGCGGCCATCGACGTGGCCGGCGCCGCGGCCGAGGCGGCGGCGCGGCGGCGCGCCTGACCACCCAGTCTCCGCCGGGATCCGCGCGGGTCCCGGCGGCATGACGCACGCCGACGCTACCGCTCGTTAACTCTCGCCGGCCTATGGTGCGGGTTCCAAGGCTTCTGGTGTTGCCGATGCTGCTTCCTTTATCCGCCGGGCGGCCGTGATGGACGACGCGCTGCCGATGCCGATGCCGATCGATCGAGCCGAGCTGGGACGCCGTCTGGTTGAGGCGGCGGGCGACGCGATCCTCGTGGTCGACGCGCAGGGCACCGTGCTGGACTGCAATCCCGCCGCCAGCGAGCTGTTCCGCTGCCCGGCCGCGGACATCGTCGGCCGCCACATCTCCGGCGAGCTGTCGCCGGAGGTCCAGCCGGACGGGCGGCCGTCCCTGCAGGCGGCGGCGGCGGTTGGCCACCTGGTGCAGGCCGGACACCGGCAGCAGATCGAATGGACGTACAGGCGGGCGGACGGCACGCTGGTGGAGACGGAGGTGACGCTCGCCCCCGTGCAGACCGGCGAGGACGGCTTCCGCATCGTCATCGCCCGCGACATCTCGGCGCGCAAGGCGATGGAGAAGCGCATGCTCCAGTCGGAGCAGAAGTTCGCCCAGCTGTTCGCCATCAGCCCCGACCCGATGATCGTGGCGGAGATCGACACCGGCCGCATCCTCGACGTCAACCTCAGCTTCGTCACCGGCTTCGGCTACGCCCGCGAGGAGATCCTGGGCCGCAGCACGGTGGAGATCGGCCTGTGGGCCGACTCGTCGCAGCGCGCCGCCACGGTCGAGGTGATGCGCCGGCGCGGCCAGCTGCGCAACCACGAGGTGGATTTCCGCACCACGCGCGGCGAGGTGGTCACCGTGCTCGGCTCGTCGGCGGAGGTGCAGATCGACGGGCGTTCCTGCTGGCTGGTGCAGTTCAAGGACATCACCGAGCGCAAGGCCCACCTCGCCATGGTGGAGTTCCTGGCGCACCACGATTCGCTGACCGGCATGCCGAACCGCAAGCGGCTGCACGAGGTGGCGCGGCAGCGCATCGCGGACGCGCAGCCGGGCGCACAGGAGGACGGGCAGGAGGGACAGCGCGGCTTCGCGCTGCTGCTGATCGACCTCGACCGCTTCAAGGAGGTCAACGACACGCTCGGCCACCACGTCGGGGACGAGCTGCTGCGCATGGTCTCGTCCCGTCTGGTCGAGGTGGTGGCCGACCGCGACGGCTTCGCGGCGCGCCTGGGCGGCGACGAGTTCGCCGTCGTCCTGCCCGGCGCCGGGCCGGAGGAGGCCAAGGGCTGGGCGCTGGAGTTCCTCACCGCGCTGCGCCGGCCCTTCACGCTGGAGGGCATGCGCCTGGACGTCGGGGCCAGCATCGGCATCGCCGTCTACCCGCAGGACGGCCGCGATTCCTCGACGCTGCTGCGCTGCGCCGACGTGGCGATGTACATGGCCAAGCGCAAGCAGACCGGCTGGTCGCACTACGTGGCGCAGGCCGACACGCACAGCGCCTCGCGCCTCGCGCTGATGGCCGACCTGGGCGACGCGATCCGCAACGGGCAGCTGCTGTTGCACTACCAGCCGATCCTGCGCGTGGAGGACGGCTCGACGGTCGGCGTCGAGGCGCTGGTGCGCTGGCAGCACCCGCACTTCGGCCTGATCCCGCCGGGCGAGTTCGTGCCGATGGCGGAGATGAGCGACCTCATCCACGCCATGACCGCCTGGGTGCTGGACGCCGCCGTGGCGCAGGCCGAGGCGTGGCGGGCGGGAGCTTTGCAGGCGGGGGGGCGGCCGTGGCGGATCGCCGTCAACCTGTCGGCCCGCAACCTCGTCGACGAGTCGCTGCCCGACCAGGTGCGCGCCACGCTGGAGCGGCACGGCCTGCCGCCGCACCTGCTGGAGCTGGAGATCACCGAGACCGCCATGATGGCCGACCCGGAGCGGGCGCTGGCGGTGCTCGGCCGGATCTCGGCGCTGGGGGTGGAGATCGCCATCGACGATTTCGGCACCGGCTATTCCTCCTTCGCGACGCTGCGCCGGCTGCCGCCCATCGCGTCGCTGAAGATCGACCAGAGCTTCGTGCGCCGCATGCTGTGCGACCCGGCCGACGCGGTGGTGGTGCAGACCATGGTCTCGCTCGCCCGCAACCTGGGCACCCGCGCCATCGCCGAGGGGGTGGAGTGCGCCGACCTGCTGGAGGCGTTGCGCCGCTGCGGCTGTGCCGAGGCGCAGGGCTACGTCATTGCCCGCCCCATGGCGGCGGAGGCGCTGGAGCGCTGGGCGGCGGAGCGGGGCGGCATCTAAAGCGGTTGCACAGTTGATTGAGTCCCCCCTCTCCCCTCGCGGGAGAGGGTTGGGGAGAGGGGGCATAGCGGCCGGAAGGGCCGCGGAACGAGTCTCTTCCCGCCTGCCGGCGGTAATCCCCCTCTCCCCCTGACTCCCCTCTCCCGCAAGGGGAGAGGGGAGTCAGGGGAGCATGGAAATCGCTTTGCCGGACGGGTGGTGTTCGCCAGAGCGTCTGTTCGTCTGCCCGGCTTTGCGCCATGATGCGCCGCTCGGACCGACGGACGCGGGTTTTGCGGCATGGATGGGCTGATCACGACGACCACCGAGGCGGAAGCCTGGGACCGGCTGCGCGCCGAGGCCGCGGAGGCGGCAGCGGGCGAGGCGATGCTGCGCGGCGTGATGGAGGCGGCGGTGCTCGCCCACCAAGGGCCGGACGGGGCGCTGTCGGCCTGTCTGGCGCGCCGGCTCGCCGGGCCGGACGTCGGGCGCGGGCAGTTGGGCGAGCTGGTCGATTCGGCGCTGCGCGGCGACCCGCGCATTCTGGAAGCGGCGTTCGCCGACCTCGCCGCCATCGTCGCCCGCGACCCGGCGGCCGACGGCTGGCTGACGCCGTTCCTGCACTTCAAGGGCTTCCACGCGCTGCAATGGCACCGGGTGGCGCACTGGCTGTGGAACGACGGGCGGCACGCGCTGGCGCATTACCTGCAGAACCGGGTGTCGGAGGTCTACGCGGTGGACATCCACCCGGCGGTGCCGGTCGGGCGCGGCGTGTTCATCGACCACGGCACCGGCGTGGTGGTGGGCGAGACCGCGGTGATCGGCAACGACGTCTCGATCCTGCAGAACGTCACGCTGGGCGGCACCGGCAAGGAGCACGGCGACCGCCATCCCAAGGTGCGCGACGGCGTGCTGCTGTCGGCCGGCGCCAAGGTGCTGGGCAACATCGAGATCGGCGCGCGCGCCAAGGTGGGGGCGGGCAGCGTCGTGCTGAAGAGCGTGCCGCCCTGCGCCACCGTGGCCGGCGTGCCGGCGCGCATCGTCGGCTGGTGCTCCGGCATGGTGCCCGGCGTCGACATGGACCAGAGCCTGGGCGACGACTACCAGAACCTCGGGATCGACATCTGAAGCGTGTCGGCGCCGGTCACGTCGGCGCTGGTCAAGGTCGTGGTTGCGTGCCACCTTTATCCTTCCAGAACAAGGAAGAACGAGGGAGGAGTGGAGATGCGCAACACCCTGATCGGCGCCGCCGCGGGACTGGCCGCGCTGGCGGCGCTGCCGGCCATGGCGCAGACCGTGCCGGAGGGCTATCCGGCAAGCTACAAGGACACCATCGCCGCCGCCAACAAGGAAGGCAAGGTGGTGGTCTATTCCTCCACCGACGCGGCGCAGGTGCGGCCGCTGCTGGACGACTTCAAGGCGCTCTACCCGAACGTCACGGTGGAGTACAACGACCTCAACTCGACCGAGCTGTACAACCGCTTCATCTCCGAGGCGGCGGCCGGCGCCGGCAGCGGCGACGTGCTGTGGTCCTCGGCCATGGACCTGCAGATCAAGCTGGTCAACGACGGCTACGCCCAGGCCTACCAGTCGCCGGAGCTGAAGGCGCTGCCGCAGTGGTCGGTGTGGAAGAACGAGGCGTTCGGCACGACCTTCGAGCCGGTGATCGTCGTCTACAACAAGCGCCTTGTGCCGGCCGGCGACGTGCCGAAGACGCACGCCGACCTCGCCAAGCTGCTGGAAGCCAAGGGCGCCGAGTACAAGGGCAAGGTCACCGCCTACGACCCCGAGCGCTCGGGCGTCGGCTACCTGTTCGTGACGCAGGACGCGGCGGTGTGGCCGGGCGCGCGCGACCTGTTCCGCGCCTTCGGCAAGGCGGGCATCAAGCTCTACACCTCGGCCGGCGCCATGCTGGAGCGGGTGACGTCCGGCGAGCACCTGATCGGCTACAACATCTTCGGCTCCTACGCGCTGACGCGCTCGAAGAAGGACCCGAACATCGGCATCGTCTATCCCGAGGACTACACGCTGGTGATGTCGCGCGTCGCCT
Source organism: Azospirillum sp. (assembly GCF_050789165.1). Lineage (NCBI taxonomy): Bacteria > Pseudomonadati > Pseudomonadota > Alphaproteobacteria > Rhodospirillales > Azospirillaceae > Azospirillum > Azospirillum sp. The sequence continues at coordinate 64,139 of NZ_JBOZRT010000149.1, read as the reverse complement.
TCATCCCGAAGGCCGCCAAGAACCCGAACGCCGCCAAGCTGTTCCTCGACTACGTGCTCTCCAAGCGCGGGCAGACGCTGGTCGCCAACCAGGCCGAGCTGTTCTCGATCCGCGACGACGTCGAGGGCGAGGCGACGGCCAAGGCGGTCAACGCCAAGCTGGGCGACAAGGTGAAGCCGATCAAGGTCGGGCCGGAGCTGCTGTCGACGCTGGACCAGACCAAGCGGCTCGCCTTCATCAAGCAGTGGCAGCAGGCGATGCAGGGCAAGTGAGGAGGCTTGCATAGCCCTCCCCCGCCTCCAGCGGGGGAGGGTTGGGTGGGGGCCGCGGTTTCTCGGGAACCACTGGCCCCCACCTAGCCTCCCCCAGCGGGGCTGGGGGAGGGACTGGACGTCGAACCGCCGGGCCTGCCCATGCGCACATCCCTTCCCCGCATCTCGGTCATCCTGACGACCGCCCTGGTGGTGCTCGCACCGCTGGGGCTGGTCTTCTACCAGAGCTTCCTCGACAACCCGTTCTTCGCGCCGAAGATCCAGTTCACCCTGTCGGCGTACGAATACGTGCTGACCGACGAGGACTTCCATTCGGCGTTCCTCAACTCGCTGATGATCGCCACGGGGATGACCGCCATCGCCGTGCCGCTGGGCGGCATCCTGGCCTTCCTTGTGGTGCGGACCGACCTGCCGGGACGGCGCTGGCTGGAGCCGCTGCTTCTGCTGCCGGTGTTCCTGTCGCCGGTGGTCCTGGCCTTCGGCTACGTGGTGGCGGCGGGGCCGGTGGGGTTCCTGTCGCTGCCGGCCGAGGCGTGGTTCGGCGTCGTGCCGTGGGACATCTATTCCATCTACGGGCTGGTGCTGGTGGCCGGGCTGACGCACGTGCCGCACGTCTACCTGTACGCCTCCTCGGCGCTGCGCGGCGTGTCGTCGGACCTGGAGGAGGCGGCGCGCGTCGGCGGTGCCGGGCCGTGGCGGGTCGCCATCGACGTCAGCCTGCCGATGGTGATGCCGGCGCTGCTGTACGCCGGCGTGCTGGTGTTCTTCCTGGGCTTCGAGCTGTTCGGGCTGCCGCTGGTGCTGGGCGACCCGCAGGGCATCCTGGTGATGTCCACCTACCTCTACAAGCTGACCAACCTGCTGGGCACGCCGTCGTACCAGCTGATGGCGGTGGTGGTGGTGGCGCTGGTGTTCGTCACCTTCCCGCTGGTGGTGTTGCAGCGCGCGCTGCTGCGGCAGGCCGGCAAGTACGTCACCATGAAGGGCAAGGGGGCGCGGCAGACTCCCCTGAAGCTCGGCGGGTGGAAGTGGCTGGCGCTCGGCCTGCTGGCGTTGTGGCTGGTGGCAACCGTGGTGGTGCCGCTGGCCGGGATCGGGCTGCGCTCGGTGGTCAGCTCGTGGGGTCGGGGGGTGACGCTGTCCGACCAGCTGACGCTCGCCCACTACCGCGACCTGTGGGAATACCCGAACCTGATCCGCGGCATCCTCAACACGCTGGGCATCGGCGTCATCGGCGGCGCCCTGTCGGTGGCGTGCTACACCGCCGTCGCGCTGGCGGCGCACCGCTGGCCGTCGATGTGGGTGCGGCTGCTCGACTTCCTGGTCCTGGTGCCGCGCGCCATGCCGGGGCTGGTCGCCGGCCTCGCCATCCTGTGGATCTTCCTGTTCGTGCCGGGCCTCGGCTACCTCAAGAGCACCATGATCAGCGTGTGGATCGCCTACTCGGTGGTGTGGCTGGCCTACGGCATGCGGCTCATCAGCTCGGCGCTGCTGCAGGTGGCGCCGGAGCTGGAGGAGGGGGCGCGGGTCGTCGGCGCCGGGCCGCACCGGGTGAACATGGACGTCACCATCCCGCTGATCCGCTTCGGGCTGCTGGGCAGCTGGCTGCTGATCTTCATGATCTTCGTGCGCGAGTACTCCACCGGCATCTACCTGCTGGGGCCGGGGACGGAGGTGATCGGTTCGCTGCTCGTCTCGCTGTGGGGGACGGGCGACATCGACCTGATCTCCGCGCTGTCCGTCATCAACGTCGCGATGGTGGGGGTGGGCCTGCTGGCCGCGCTCCGCCTGGGGGTGCGCCTGCATGGCTGAACTGAGCGTCGAGAACGTCCGCCTGCGCCTGGGCGGCCTGGAGATCCTGAAGGGCGTGTCCATGGAGCTGGAGCGCGGGCAGGTGGTCGCCCTGCTTGGGCCGTCGGGCAGCGGCAAGACCACGCTGCTGCGCGCCGTGGCCGGGCTGGAGCAGCCGTTCGCCGGGCGCATCGCGCTGGGTGGGCGGCCGGTGTTCGACGCCGGTGCCCGCATCGACCTGCCGGCGGAGAAGCGCAACCTCGGCCTCGTCTTCCAGTCCTACGCGCTGTGGCCGCACCGCACGGTGTTCGACAACGTGGCGTACGGGCTGAAGCTGCGCGGCGTGGGCAGCGGCGAGATCCGCCAGCGGGTCGAGCAGGTGCTGGGCCAGATCGGCCTGGGCCAGCACGCCGGGCGCTTCCCGCACCAGCTCTCGGGCGGGCAGCAGCAGCGCGTGGCGCTGGCGCGCGCCCTGGTCTACAGCCCGCCGGTGATTCTGCTGGACGAGCCGCTGTCCAACCTCGACGCCAAGCTGCGCGAGGAGGCGCGGGCGTGGCTGCGCGAGCTGATCGTCACCCTGCACCTGTCGGCGCTGTGCGTGACGCACGACCAGGTCGAGGCGATGGCCATCGCCGACCGCATCCTGCTGCTGAACGCCGGGCAGGTCGAGCAGGCCGGCACCCCGCAGGAGATGTACGGAGCGCCGAAAAGCCTGTTCGTGGCGGAGTTCATGGGCGCCAACAACCGCCTCGACGGCACGCTGGCCGAGCGGCGCGACGGCTATGCCGCGCTGGCGGTGGCGGGCAGGGCGGAGGACGAGCCGCTGCTGTGGGGGCGTCTGCAGGGCGAGCGCGTGGCGGGGGGGCCGGCGACGGGAATCGTGCGGCTGGAGTCCGTGCGTCCGGCGGACGGGCCGGGCGAGAACCGGCTGGGGCTTGAGCTGGTGACCTCGATGTACCTGGGCGAGCGCTGGGAGTACCTGTTCCACCGCGGCCCGCTGAAGGTGCGCGCCTACGGCGACCGCGAGCTAGCGCCCGGCCGCCACTGGCTGGAGTTCCCGCCCGACCGGGTGTGGCTCTTCTGAGGCGCGCGGGCGCCAGGGGATGGTGAGGCCGGACTTCTCCGCGCACTCGTAATGCCACGGGCGGCCCTCGCGGTCGCCGGCCCAGTGCGCTTGGCCGCGCAGGACCGGCAGGCCGCAGCAGCGGCAGAGCGGGCGGGAGATGGTCGGCTGATCGGACATGGCGGCCTCGGGCAAGCGGTCGTACCGCATGCCTAGCACCTTTGGCCGATGACTGGAACCTTTTATGGTTAATACCGATAAAATGTCACGGAATGGGCGGGTGTCGTTGCCCCCTCCCTAGCCCTCCCCCGCTGTCGCGGGAGAGGGTACTCCGCCGCTCTGCCCCCCTCTCCCGCGAAGCGGGGGAGGGATGGGGAGGGGGCAACGGAATGAACTACTCCGCCGCCTTCCCGATCTCCGGCACCTCGCACCCGGTGGCGCAGCAGCGTCCCGGCTGCTTCGACACCCGCTGGCCCTCGTCCGCGACGCCGCGCTCCAGCAGGCGTTCGACCAGCTCGACCTTCTCCATGACCGGGTAGTTGCGCCAGATCTCGCGCTTCATCGCCTCCGGCGAGCCGCCGCCGTGCAGCGAGATCATCGAGTACCAGCCGCCCTGGTTGGACGCCGTCAGGTCCTCGACCAGCCGCGCCACCTCCAGCCGCTGCGATGCCGGAATGTCCGGCCGGCCGGCGAGCACCGCGGCGAGCGACGCCGCCGTCTCCGGGTTGTGGTCCTCGTCCGGGCCGGGCAGCGCCACCACCAGCCCGCCCGACACGTAGTGCGCCAGCCGGTGCATGTCGTAGATCTGCGTCGCCAGCAGCAGCTTGCCGATGTTGGAGAACACCGCGTCCGGCATGATCGAACCGGCCGGGTCCTTCATCCCGTAGACCGAGGCGGCCACGCCGCAGGCAAAGAAGCCCTCGACGATCTTGATGAGGTCCACCATGGCGTCGCGGATGTGGCCGTGCCGGTCGGGGTCGAGGCCGTTGGCCTCGATCATCAGCGCGCCGGCGCCGATCAGCAGGTCGCCGAAGCCGGCCCGCGCGCCGATGCAGGAGTGCCGGTGGTGGGTGGCGTAGCTGGTGGTGAGGAAGCCGCCTTCCTCGGTCTCGCCGGCCAGGAAGACGTGCTCCCACGGGACGAACACGTCGTCGAACACCACCACGCCGGTGGACTGGCCGTAGCGGCCGGAGAACTTCGCCGCCGCCTCGCCGGGGCGGCCGGCCGGGCGGGCGACGATGGTGACGCCCGGCGCGTCCACCGGCACCGCGCAGCACACGGCGAAGTCCGCGTCCTCCGGCGTCATGGTGCGGCAGGGCATGACCAGGAACTCGTGCATGTACGGGGCGCCGGTGACGATCGCCTTGATGCCGCGGATGACGATGCCGTCCGCCCGGCGTTCGGCGATGTGCACGTAGACGTCGGGGTTGGCCTGGGCGCCGGGCCGCTTGGAGCGGTCGCCCTTGGCGTCGGTCATGGCGACGCCGAGCGTCAGGTCCTCGTCCTGCACCCGGTGCAGATAGGCGAGGAAGCGCTGGTGGTAGTCGGTGCCGTGCGCGTCGTCGGTGCGCTTCGTCGCCTGGAACAGGCCGTTCAGCGCATCGTGCGACAGGTAGCGCTGGGCGCAGCCGGATTCGCGGCAGACCAGCCGCACCGCCTCCAGCTTGTAGAGCAGGTCGGTGGTGGTCTCGTTGATGTGCAGCATGCGGTTGACGGTCTTGGCCGACGTGCCCTGGCGCGCGGTCATCAGCGTCGCGTGCTCCCGCCGCAGCGCAAAGTCGTAGGTGATTCCGACGGCGTTGACGCCGGGCGCCAGGCTCGGCTCGTCGGCCACGCTGTCCACCGCGCGGCCGTCGACGAACACCCGCGGGGCGTAGCGGCGCAGCGATTCCCGGTAGTCGGCGGCGGACATCAGCATGACCATACCCTCCCGTATTTTTTCCCAGTGTTGCCCGTTTCGCGGAATAGGGCAACTATTCGTGCCCAAACGTGAGGAGGACTGCATGGCGCGTTGGGTCGTGGGCGTGAGCGACCACATGATGCCGCCGCTCGATCTGGAGGCGGCGGCGCTGGGGCCGGAGGTGGAGCTGGACTTTCTGGATGTCCGGCGGGAGGAGGATCTCGACCCGGCGCGGCTCGCCCGGCTCGACGCGCTCCTGGTGTGGAGCGTGCCGGTCACGGCGCGCAGCATCCCGCACCTGACGCGCTGCCGGCTGGTGGTGCGGTTCGGCGTGGGGTACGACAAGATGGACGTGGCGGCGCTGACGGCGGCCGGCATCCCCTTCGCCAACAACCCCGACTACGGCACCGAGGAGGTCGCCGACCACGCGCTGGCTCTGGTCCTGTCGTTGCAGCGGCGGTTGTGGGAGCATGATTCGCGGGCGCGCGGCTACACCACGCGCTGGCAGACCAACACGCTGTCGCCGCTGCGCCGTTCCTCGGCGGCGACGGTGGGCGTGGTCGGGGTGGGGCGGATCGGCACGGCCATGGTCAACCGGCTGAAGCCGTTCGGCTATCGGATCCTCGGGTACGATCCCTACCAGCCGGCCGGGCACGAGAAGGCGGTCGGCTACACGCGGGTGCGGCACCTGGACGAGCTGCTGGGGCAGGCGGACATCGTGACCTTCCACTGCCCGGCCAACCGCGAGACGCGCGGCATGATCGACGCCGCGCGGCTGGAGCGCTTCAAGCCCGGAGCGATCCTGGTGAACACGGCGCGCGGGGACCTGCTGGACGGATTGGACGCGCTGGAGGCGGCGCTACGCAGCGGGCGGCTGGCGGCGGCGGGGCTCGACGTGCTGCCGAGCGAGCCGCCGCAGCGGCACCCGCTGCTGGACGCGTGGCGGGCGCGGGAGGAGTGGCTGGCCGGGCGGCTGGTCATCACGCCGCACAACGCGTTCCACTCGGACGAGGCCGGCGTGGAGATGCGGCGGAACGCGGCGGAGACGGTGCGGATCTTCCTGGAGGACGGGGTGGTGAGGAATCGGATTACCGAGTAGTTCGGGCGCTGGTCCCCCCTCCTAACCTCCCCCCACTGCGCGGGGGGAGGAACTCCGCCGCCAGTCTCAAAAGCCCTCCCCCGCGAAGTGGGGGAGGGTTGGGTGGGGGCCCAGCTCAGGAATTCACAACGCCCCGAAATCGATCGGCTTGGTCCGGTCCAGGGTCCGGTGCACCGGCGGCAGCGGGTACTTCAGCCCGGTCGCGCAGTTGAACAGCACCGCGCGGTCGGACTTCGCCACCCGGCCGTCGGCCAGCGCCAGCTTGTACGCCGCGTAGGTCGCCGCCCCCTCCGGGCAGAGCAGGAAGCCCTCCTCGCGCGCCGCCTCGTTCAGCGCCGCCTGGATGGCGTCGTCCGGCACCGCCACGGCGAAACCGCCGCTCTCGCGCACGGCGCGCAGGATCAGGAAGTCGCCCACCGCCTGCGGCACCCGGATGCCCGACGCGATGGTGTGCGCGTCCTCCCAGCGCGGCGCGTGCTCCTCGCCCCGTTCCCAGGCGCGCACCATCGGCGCGCAGCCGGCGGCCTGCACCGCCACCATGCGCGGGCGCCTGGACCCGATGAAGCCGATGGCCTCCAGCTCGGCGAACGCCTTCCACATGCCGATCAGGCCGGTGCCGCCGCCGGTTGGGTAGAAGATCACGTCCGGCACCTCCCAGCCGAGCTGCTCGGCCAGTTCCAGGCCCATGGTCTTCTTGCCCTCGATCCGGTACGGCTCCTTGAGGGTGGAGGTGTCGAACCAGCCGACCTCCGCCTTGCCCTGGCCGACGATCTTGCCGCAGTCGTCGATCAGGCCGTTGACGCGGTACACCGTCGCGCCCTGCAGCTCGATCTCCGAGACGTTCACCTCCGGCGTGTCCTCGGGGCAGAAGATCGTCGTCCGGATGCCGCAGCGGCTGGCGTAGGCGGCGAGCGCGGCGCCGGCGTTGCCGTTGGTCGGCATCGCCATGTGCGTGATGCCCAGCGCCTTCGCCATGGACACCGCCATCACGAGGCCGCGCGCCTTGAACGACCCGGTGGGCAGCCGGCCCTCGTCCTTCACCAGCAGCTCGGACGTGCCGAGCTTCGCCGCCAGCCGGGGCAGGGGTACCAGCGGGGTCACCACCTCGCCCAGGCTGACGATGTCCTCGACCCGGCGCACCGGCAGCAGCTCGCGGTAGCGCCAGAGATCCTGCGGGCGCTCGGCCAGCGCGTCCTTGGTCAGCGCCTTGCGCACGCCGTCGAGGTCGTAGCGCACCAGCAGCGGCTTTCCGGCCGCCGACAGGTTGTGCACCCGGTCGGCCTCGTAGCGCTCGCCGGTGTAGGAGCACTCCAGGTGCGTGACGAAGGTCGGGCGCTCGGTGGTCAGGTTGGCGTCGAAGCGCACGGTGGGGTCCTTTCTACTTCCGGTTCTTTTCTGGTCGTCATCCCCGCCTTCGCGGGGATGAAGGCAAAATGCGTTGTTGGGGCTGGCTAGATCACTTCATCGTCGCGCGACGTGGTCTCGCCGTATCGCCGCAGCGCCGGCTGCTTCAGGCCCTCGTACAGTCGGTCGAGGTTCGCGTTGACCTGTTTGCCCATGCGCTCGAACAGGCTGTTGCCCTGCAGGTCGCTCTCGACCAGGAAGGGACCGAAGCGCTCGACCTCCAGCACCCACATGGCCTGGGCGATGCCGAGTTCCTTCAGCCAGTGCACCTCGCGCACCCGCTTGATGCCGCGGCCGAGCAGCGCGCCGGTGCCATAGCCGACGGTGGTCAGGTAGACGGCGCCGTGCGGGACGAAGTGGGTGCGGTAGTCCTCCTCGCTCATGCCGCCCTTGCCGATGATCAGCTTGCACCCCGACACGTCGAACCAGCGCTGCAGCCAGTGCGAGAAGCGGAAGCTGGCGGTGGCGGTGACTGCCCCCATGGTGATGGTGCCGTCCTCGGCGACCGAAGCGGCGGGGGAGCAGTGGAAGTTGACGTTGGACACGCCCGCCAGATCGACGGGCGGCGCGAGCCCCTCGTCGAGGATGCGTTTGTAGAGGCCCTCGCGGCCGGTGTAGAGCACGCCGTCGAGATAGACGACGGTGCCGACCTCCAGGCCCTTCAGGTCCTCGGGACGGACCGGGACGGTGAGGCGGACTTCCTTCATTCCACGCCCTCCCGGCGATGATACTCGGTGAACCAGTGCGGGTCGGTGCGGTGCTCGACCCGGCCGTCGGCGTGGATGCGCGCCACCGCCCGGCGCGAGGACAGGCAGAAGCTGTGCACGCTCATCGGCATGCCGCCGGTGTGGGTGTAGGCGACCTCGACGTGGCAATCGACGACCATGGATTTGCCGACGAAGCCCATCGGCCCCATGCCGATGCTGTTGCCGAGGTCCTTCAATTCCTGCTCCAGCGCGGCCACCTGCGGGTCGGGGTGGCGGTCGCCGACGGTGCGCAGGCACGCCGCCTGCTTGCCGATCACCATGCAGGTGTCCTTGGAGCCGCCCAGGCCGATGCCGACGATGGCCGGCTGGCAGGCGAGGCCGCGGCGGCCGAACTGCACCATCACGTCGAGGAAGAAGCGCTTGATCCCATCGATGCCGTCGCCGGGGAACAGCATGCGGTAGTCGGTGCCGAACAGCCCGCCCTTGTGCACGGTGGTGACGTCGATCCAGTCGGCGTCCGGCTCGAAGCTGTACTCGATCTCCGGCGCCAGGATGCCGACGTTGTTGTTGTGGTCCTTGCGGGAGAGCGGGTGAACGCGGTTGGGGCGCAGCGGGATGGCGTGCGTGGCGTGCGCGGTGGCGCGGCGCAGCGCGCGTTCCAGCGCCACGAAGCCGCCCTCGACGCGCGCCTCGTTGCCGACCTTGACGTAGTAGCGCGGCAGGCCGGTGTCGGCGCACATGGCGCGGCGGTCCTGCTCGGCGACCTCCCAGTTCTCGACCATGGCCTGGAGGACGAAGCGGCTCAGCTCGTCCTCCTCGCGCGTCATCATGTCCTTGATGCCGGCGCGGTAGTCGTCGGGGATCTCGATGGCGGCGCGGCGCGTCAGCTCGACGCCGGTCTCCTCCACCACCGATATAGGAATGGGGGATATCGGGATGGCCATGCTCAGTCCTCGATCAGCGTCTCGCCCGGCCGCACGCGGGTGAAGGCGACGGGCTCGGTGGTCACGGCGATGCGCTCGCCGTCCAGGCGGACGATGGTGTTGGCGGAGGTGTTCAGGTCGCCGGTCTCCGGGAAGTCGGCGCGGAAATGGGCACCGCGGGAATCCTCGCGGGCCAGCGCCGCGGCGGTGACGGCGCGGCTGACCAGGATCTGGCTGTGTAGGTTCAGCCAGTCGTGCCACGTCAGATTGAAGGTGCGCGAGGAGTCGGGGATGCCCGTCGCGTCCAACTCGGCGCCCAGGTCCTCCAGGGCGCGGGAGGCGCGGAGCAGGCCCCCGGCGTCGCGGACGATGCCGACGTCGTCCCACATCACCCGGTACAGCCGCTCGCGCAGGTCGTTGAGGTCGCCGGCCGGCCGGGAGAACGGGCGCAGCGTGCGCTCCAGCGCGGCGTCGATGACGGTCTGGTCGGGGTCGGCCAGCACGCCCTCGCGCGGCACCCAGGCGGCCATCGTGTCGCCGGCGATGCCGCCGAACACCGTGGAGTTCGCCACGCCGTTGCCGCCCAGCCGGTTGGCGCCGTGCACGCCGCCGGTGTCCTCGCCGGCCGCGAACAGGGCCGGCATCTCTGTCGAGGTGTCCGTGCGGAAGGGCACGCCGCCCATCATGTAGTGCGCGGTCGGCACCACCTCGACCAGCCCGGAGACGAGGTCGAAGCCGACGTCGCGGCAACGGTCCACCATGCCCTTGAACTCGCGCCGCACCATGGCGGGGTCGAGGTGGCGCATGGTGATATAGAGGCCGCCGTTGGGACCGGTCCGGCCGCGGCGCATCTCCTCGTACATGCCGCGGCTGACGATGTCGCGCGTCGCCCGTTCGCCGCGCGGGTCGTACTTGTGCATGAAGCGGTTGCCGTCGCCGTCCAGCAGGTGGCCGCCCGCACCCCGCAAACCCTCCTCGATGATGGTGCCGGTGATGCGCGTCTGCGACCCGGCGACGAGGCCGGTGGGGTGGAACTGCACCATCTCCAGGTCGCGCAGCGGCAGCCCGGCGCGCAGGGCCATCGCCATGCCGTCGCAGGTCTTGTCGCCCGACGGCGTGTGGTAGAGGTACATGGACGGCCCGCCGCCGGTCGCCAGCAGCACCGCCCTGGCGCGCACGAGGCGGAAGCCGCCGGTGCGCATGTCCACCATCAGCACGCCGGCGAGGCGGCCGCCGTCCTTCGCGGGAATGAGTTCCAGCGCCCGGTGCTCCTCCAGCCGGGCGATGCCGCGGGCCCACACCTGCTCGGCGAGGCGGTTGATGATCTCGATGCCGGTCAGCGAACCCTTGTGCACCGTGCGGTCGAAGGTCTGCCCGGCGAAGGCCTTCTGGTGCAGCGTGCCGTCCGGGTTGCGGTCGAAGAAGCAGCCGAGGTCGTTCTCAAGCTCATGGATGCGTTCGACCGCCTTGACCACCAGGGTCCAGGCCAGCTCCTGGTCGTTCAGCCACTTGCCGCCCTCCACCGTGTCCATGAAGTGGCGTTCGAGGCTGTCCTTCGGGTTCAGCGCCACGTTGTAGCCGCCCTGCACCATGCGGGTGCAACCGCACTTGCCGAGCAGGCCCTTCACCGCGATCGCGATGCGCAGGTGCGGGGCGGCCTTGTGGGCGTGCAGCGCCGCGAACAGCCCGGCGCCGCCGCTGCCGAGGATCAGGATGTCGGTGTCGATGCGGTCCACGGTCGTCATGGGCGGGCCATCAGCAGAGTGAGCAGGACGGCGGCGAATCCGGCGCCGAAGGCCAGCGCGATGCGTGTCTTCTGGGTGTCGCTCCAGGGCAGGAACTCCAGCGCCAGCAGGCGCAGGCCGCCCGCCATGTGGAGCGCCAGAAGGCCGACGAGGACAGCCTCGGCCAGCTTGACCAGCGGGCGGTCGGTCCAGGCGACGAAGGCGTCGAACGAGGCGTCCTCGACCGCCGTCGCCAGAACCAGGAAGTGCGCCGGCAGGAACAGCGCCAGCGCGAGGCCGGACAGCCGGTGCGCCAGGAAGGCCCACCAGGCTGGGTGGTTGCGGTGCGCGGCGGCCCTCATGTCAGCACCAGCACGGCGCGGAAGCCCAGGACCAGCGCCAGCGCGGCGAACAGCAGAGCCGCGGCGTCGGCGAGGCGGGGGTGCCGGATCCACTCCCGCAGGACGGCGCGCAGGCCGATGGACCCGTGCACGGCGACCACCAGCACGAACAGGCCGTACAGGCCGCCCCACAGGACGCTGCCCTTGGTGCGGCCGAGGATCTCCGCGGCGCTCAGGCCGCCGCGGACGGCGTAGAGGATGACGCCGAGGTGCAGCAGCACCAGCGGGGCGAGCACCATGGCGCTGAGGCGCTGGGCGAGGAACAGGCGCAGCTCCAGGCGGCGCCCCTTCCCCTCTCCCGCCCCGGGAGAGGGAGGGGCCCACGCGGAGCGTGGGAGGGTGAGGGGCGACCCAGGATCCTTGGATTTACCCTCACCCGGCCGCTTCGCGGGCGCGCGAGGCGGGAGAGGGTTCTGGGCCGGGCAGTCTTCCAACCCCATCACAGCTCCCCCTTCAGCACCGCGCGGAAGACGTCCCGCTTCAGCCCGGCGATCGCCCCGGTCGGGTTCAGGTGGTTGGGGCAGTGCCGCGCGCAGCTGCCTTGGCTGTGGCAGGCGTGGCAGCCGGCGTCGTCGGCGACCACCGCGAGGTGCCCGATGCGGTCGCCGTCGCGCGCGTCGTTGACCAGCGTCCAGGCGCGGTTGAGCGCCGCCGGGCCGAGATAGTCCAGGTTGGCCGCCACCACGTCGCACGCCGCGTAGCACACGCCGCAGCCGATGCACTCAATCCCCGCGGAGGCCTGCCGGCGCTCCGGGCTCTCCGGATCGACGGCGGCGAACTCCAGGGCGCCGGGCTGCGTCGGGATGAAGCGCCCGCCGGCCTCCTGCCACTTGTCGAAGAAACCGGCCATGTCCACGGCCAGGTCCTTGATCACCGGCATGTTGCGCAGCGGGCGGATCTCCAGCCGGCCGTCCTTCGCCACCTTGGAGACGTGCGTGCGGCAGGTCCAGCGCGGCACGCCGTTCACCGTCATGGCGCAGGACCCGCACATGCCGACCCGGCAGGCGAAGCGGTAGGACAGCGTCGGGTCCAGGTGCCGCTGGATCCAGGTCACCACGTCCAGCACCGTCTGGCTCTCCAGGAACGGCACGCGGAAGGTCTCGAAACCCTCGCCGCGCCAGACGTCTACGGTCAGGTCCGCCATCAGCGCACCATGCCCCACTTGCGGATCGTGTGCGCCTCCAGCCAGCGGAAGGCGACGTTCTCGACGATCAGGCCGATCAGGATGACGGTGATCAGGCCGGCGAAGACCTTGTCGATGTACAGCTCGTTGCGGTTCTGGAAGATGAACCAGCCGAGGCCGCCCTTGCCCGACGACACGCCGAACACCAGCTCCGCCGCGATCAGCGTGCGCCACGCGAAGGCCCACCCCACCTTCAGCCCCGTCAGGATCGACGGGAACGCCGCCGGGATGAGGATCTGCACCACGTAGCGCATGCCCTTGAGCCCGTAGTTGCGCCCGGCCATGCGCAGCGTGTCCGACACCGAGGTGAAGCCGGAGTGCGTGTTGAGCGCCACCGGCCACAGCACCGCGTGCACCAGCACGAAGGTCAGGCTCGCCCCGCCCAGCCCGAACCACAGCATGGCGATGGGCAGCAGCGCGATGGCCGGCAGCGGGTTGAACATGGCGGTCAGCGTGGACAGGATGTCGTCGCCGATGCGCGTGGTGACCGCCAGCGTCGTCAGCACCACCGCCAGCGCGATGCCGATGACGTAGCCCTTGAGCAGCGTGGCGATGGACAGCCCCGCCATGGACAGCAGGTCCTCCCGCGTCACCGCCTCCCAGAACGCCGCGACGGTGGCGGTGAAGGTGGGGAACATCAGCGGGTTGTTCTGCCAGAGCGCCACGCCTTCCCACACCGCCGCGACCAGCGCCAGCACCAGAAGCCGGCGCAGCGCGGTGACGTTGGCGACGCGCTCCCACGGCGAGAGCGGGCGGGCGACGTCGCCGATGACGCCGGCGTTGGTGACGACGCGCTCGTACTCCGGGCGGACGGGCGGCTCGCGGCGGAGGATCGCGTCACTCATGGCGAGCCGCCCCCTCGTCCTCGATGCGGTCGGCGAACAGCATGGTGTGGATGCGGGTCGCGGTGTCCTGGAACTCCGGGCTGCCGACGGTGAGGTGGTCGTAGCCGTGGCAGTTGATCTCCGCCTTCGCCTGCCCCGGGTGCGGGGAGAGCACCAGGATGCGGGTGCCGACCACCAGCGCCTCCTCGATGGAGTGGGTGACGAACAGCACGGTGAAGCGCACGTCGTCCCACAGCTGCAGCAACTCCTCCTGCATCTTGCGCCGGGTCAGCGCGTCGAGCGCGGCGAACGGCTCGTCCATCAGCAGGATGTCCGGCTCCATGGCCATGGCGCGGGCGATGGCGACGCGCTGCTTCATGCCGCCGGAGAGCATGTGCGGGTAGGCGTCGGCGAACTTGGCGAGGTTGACCTTGGCGATGCAGTCCAGCGCCTTCTCCTCCGCCTCCCGGCGGCGGAGCTTGCCGCTGGCCAGCAGCGGGAACATGACGTTCTGCTTCACCGTCTTCCAGGGCGGCAGCTGGTCGAACTCCTGGAACACCATCATGCGCTCCGGCCCCGGCGCGGCCACCGTCTGGCCGTTCAGGCGGATGGTGCCCTCCACCGGCGCCAGGAAGCCGCCGACCGCCTTCAGCAGCGAGGACTTGCCGCAGCCGGACGGCCCGAGCAGCACGAAGCGTTCCGCCTGGAAGACCTGGAAATCGACGCGCCACGTCGCGGTGACGAGGTGCTGGCGCGTCTTGTACTGGAGGGTGACGCCGGAGACGTCGAGCAGCGGACGGGGCAGGGTGGTCGAGACGATGCTGGTGGACAGCCCCGTGTCCGGCAGGATGCTGCGGCCGAGGATGCGCATCCGCTCAGCTCCCGCTCTCGCCGTGCACGTCGTCGAAGAAATACTCCTTCCACGAGGCCGGCTTGTTCTTGATGGCGCCGACCTTGTTCATGAACGCGGCGTATTTGCCCATGTTCTTGGGCGCCACGCCGAACTGGATGTCGGGGTCGGCCAGGATCTTCTCGACGAAGCCCTTGTCCAGGTCGCCCTTGTTGATCGCCAGATAGGCGGTGGCGGCGGCCGGGTGGTCCTTGTTGATGAGGTCCATCGACTCCTTCAGCGCGGCCAGGAAGGCGGCGTAGGTCTTGGGGTTCTTCGCCTTGAAGGACTCCTTGGCCCAGATCAGGTTGAAGGTGTGCGGCCCGCCCAGCACGTCGTAGGAGCTGAGCACCTTGCGGATCTTCGGGTTCTCCAGCTGCTGGTACTGGAACGGCGGGCTGGAGAGGTGGCCGGTGATCTCCGTCGCGCCGGACAGCAGCGCCGTGGTGGCGTCGGGGTGCGGCAGCGATACGGTGAGCTTGTCGAGCACGTCGAACTTGCCCTCGCCGAAGGCCTGCTCGGCCGCCATCTGGAGCGTGCGCGCCTGCACCGATACCTTCACCGCCGGCAGCGCGATCTTGTCCTTGTCGGTGAAGTCCTTGATGGACTTGACGTTCGGGTTGTTGGTGGTGAGGAACAGCGGCATGCTGTTCAAGGCGCCGATCGCCTTGACGTTGGCGTTGCCCTTGGTGCGGTCCCAGATGGTCAGCAGCGGCCCGACGCCGCCCGACGCCATGTCGATGCTGTCCGACAGCAGCGCGTCGTTCATCGCCGCCCCGCTGGAGAGCTGCGCCCACTCCACCTTGATGTCCAGGCCCTGGGCCTTGCCGTGCTTCTCGATGAGCTGCTGGTACCGCATGACGTGCAGCGGCAGGTAACCGATGCCGAACTGCTCGGCGATGCGCAGCGTGCCTTCCGCCGCGGCCGGCCCGGAGAACGCCACCCCGGCCACGGCGGCCAGTGCCGCGACGGCGTTGCGGAAACGGGTCCTGACAAGGTGCATGGCGCTATCCTCCCATGGTCGCGTGTTGAACAGGCTGGCATTGCGCAAATCGCAATGTCAATAACCGGCAAAAAACATCGCAACGCTGTAGTTATCGTTGTGCGCGCATTGACTGATTGTTAGTGTATCAATCAATTTGGGGCTGCGGAATATGTCCGAAGGGAAGGGGCGACGTGCGCCGCGAGGCCCTCCCCCAGCGGGGCTGGGGGAGGGCTGAGGTTACTACAGAGCCGCCGCCAACCTGGTGGCCACCACCCCAGGCCGGCCATCGCCGACCGGCTGTCCGTCGATGGCGATCACCGGGCGGACACCAAGGCTGCTGGTGAGGAAGGCTTCCTCAGCGAGCAGCAGATCTTCGACCGTCACCGGCCGTTCCACCACGGGAAAGGCCTCCAGCACCGCGGCGCGCAGGACGCCGGGCAAGGGGCCCTCGCTCACCGGCGGCGTCACCAGAGCGTCGTCCAGCCGCAGGAACAGGTTGGCCGCCGAGGCCTCGGCGATCCGGCCGGCGGTGTTGAGCAGCAGCGCGTCGTCGGCGCCCCGCCGCGCCGCCTCCTGCCGCGCCAGCACGCCGTCGAGGTAACTCAACGATTTGATGCGGGACAGAGGCGAGTGCTCGTTGCGCCGGGTGCCCTGCGCCATCACCACGCGGGCCGGCGGCAGGGGCGGCGGCAGGGGAGCGGCGGTGATCAGCAGCGTCGGCGTCGGTTCGGCCGGCGGCAGCAGGCCGCGCGGGCCGGGGCCGCGGGACAGCGTCAGACGCAGCGACGCCTCGGACAGCCCGCGGCGCGCCAGCAGCGCGTCCATGGCGGCGGCAAGCCCGGGGTCGTCGAGCGGCACCGGAAGGGCGAGGATCTCCGCCCCGGCGCGCAGGCGGGCGAGGTGACGGTCCAGGCGCAGCGGCCGGCCGCCGCTCACCCGCAGCGTCTCGAACAGCCCGTCGCCGAGCAGCAGGCCACGGTCGTCCGGGGCGATGCGGGCCGCCTCCGCCGCGAGGAGGACGCCGTTCAGCCAGACCTCGGTCATGCGATGCGCCCTCCCAGCACGGCCAGCAGCGGCCGGATCTTGACCAGCATCTCCTCCCACTCCGCCGCCGGGTCGGAATCGGCGACGATGCCGCCGCCGGCCTGGGCGACCACGGTGTCCGGCGTGATGGTGAGCGTGCGGATGACGATGCTGCTGTCCATCGACCCGTCGTAGCCGATGCGCACCACGCTGCCGCAATAGGCGCCGCGGCGCGAGGCCTCCAGCTCGTCGATGATCTCCATGGCGCGCACCTTCGGCGCGCCGGTGATCGAGCCGCCGGGGAAGGCGGCGCGCAGCAGGTCCACCGGCCCGAGCCCCGGCCGCAGCCGCGCCGTGACCTCGGAGACGAGGTGGTGGACGGTGGCGAAGCTCTCCAGCCCGGCCAATTCCGGCACCTTGACCGAGCCGACCTCAGACACCCGCGCGAGGTCGTTGCGCATGAGGTCGACGATCATCAGGTTCTCGGCGCGATCCTTGACGCTGGCCAGCAGCTCGTCGGCCGCGGCGCGGTCGGCCGCGGGATCGGCGTGGCGCGGGCGGGTGCCCTTGATCGGGCGGGTCTCGACCCGGCCGTCGGCCGACAGGCGCAGGAAGCGCTCGGGCGAGGCGCTGGCGATCTGCAGGGCCGGGCCGCAGTTGAGGAACGCGGCGAACGGCGCCGGGCTGAGCGCGCGCAGCCGCTCGTACAGCGCGTAGGCGCCGACGCCGGCGGGGCGGGGCGCGGTGAAGCGCTGGGTGAAGTTGGCCTGGAAGATGTCGCCGGCGAAGATGTAGTCGATCACCCGCCGCACCCGCGCCATGTACGCGTCGCGGTCGAGGTCGGGCGTCCACAGGGCGGTGGCGCCCACCGGCTCGGCGGGCGGCGGCCCGGCGAGCCGGCCGGCGAGCGCCCCGGCGTCGGGGCCGGCGGTCCAGGCGCGGCGCTCGTGGTGGTCGAAGACGGCGACGGTGTCGTACAGGCCGACCACCATGTCGGGCAGGCCGTGCGGGTTGCCGTGCCGCGCCGGCAGCCGTTCCAGCCCCTGCGCCAGCTCGTAGCCGAGGAAGCCCACGGCGCAGCCGGGGCCGCCGCGGCGGGCGGCCAGTTCGCGCTCCAGCGCCGCGAAGGCGTCGGCGCCGCTCGCCTCGATCGCCCGCGCCGGATCGACGGCGATGGTGGAGAAGCGGCCGCGCCCGCCCGCGTCGGCGGCGCTGTCCAGCAGCATGGCGTAGGGCCGCGCCGCGAAGCGGCGGAAGGCGGCGGCGGGATCCTGGAAGGGCAGGGCGACGGTGTCCACGGCAGCACCGGGTGAAAGGCGGCTCGGACGCACCGCTGTGCCCGGTTTGGCCGGGGCTGTAAAGCCCGTTCTCGGTCCTGGCGTCCGGCAGCGATCTCCGCCAACCGCTCGGGCTCGACGATCTCCACTGAACAGGTGTCGACCAGCCGGATCACGCCGCTGGTGCGCAGCTTGGTGAAGGTGCGCGACACCGTCTCGATGGTCAGGCCGAGGTGGTCGGCGATGACCGTCCGCCCCATCGGCCGCGCCACCCGCTGCGCTGCGCCGCCGCCCGCCGGTCGCGCAGCAGCAGGCGCTCGCGCGCGGCGACCAGATCGGCCCGCATGCGGGTGAACTGCTTGCGCGCCAGCGCCGGGCGCTGGTCCATCGCCGCCTTCAGGCGCTCGACGGTGTCGTGGGCCGAGCGGTCGGACTGCGTGCATGGCTGCACGCCCCGTGCGCTCAACGCCGTTTCCATTCCCGACATGGTTGAATCTGCAGCGCCGTGTCGCGTACAGTCGCCTGCTCCCGGCCTCTTCGTTCCATAGCTTTCACAGGCCGGGCCGGGGAGCTGTGGTAGAAGTGTCGCGGGAACGATGCTCGAGGGAGTTGTGTGCATGGCGAGGATCCTGGCTCTCCGTTCCGGTGGCTGGGAAGCCGGGCGGCACGCCCATATGATGCGGAGCCGCGCGTGACCGGTCTCGCCGTCCTCGCAAAGCGTCCGCGGATTGCGGGTGCGCCGACGCCGCGCCGGCGCATCGTCGTCCATGACTACGCCGGCCATGCCTTCCCCGTGCAGCTCAGCCGCTGGCTGGCCGGGCAGGGGCATGAGGTGCTTCATCTGTATTCAGCCGATGTGGAGACGCCGCGCGGCCGTCTGGCCCGCGCCGCCGACGATCCGCGGGGATTCTCGGCGGAAGCGGTGAGCAGCGGCCGGCCGCTGAACAAGTACGCGCTGGTGCGCCGATGGTGGCAGGAGATGGACTATGGCGCGCGGCTGGCGGCGCACGTCGCGGCCTTCCGGCCCGACGTCGTCCTCTCCGGCAACACGCCGCCGGCCGTGCAGCACCGCCTGTTGAAGGATCTCAGGCGCGCTGGGGTGCCTCTGCTGTGCTGGGTGCAGGACATCTTCTCGGTCGGCGTGGCGACGCTGCTGCGAAGCAAGCCGACGCCGGTGCGCTGGGCTGCGCAACGCTTCGTCGAGCATGCGGAGTTCGGCGCCATGCGCGGGTCGGCCGGGCTGGTGGTGATCGCGCCGGAGTTCCTGCCGATCCTCGCCGCCCGCGGCGTGCGCCACCCGCGCAGCGCCGTCGTCGAGAACTGGGCGCCGCACGGAGAGATCGTCCCACGCCCCAAGGATAACCCCTGGTCTCGTGCGCACGGGCTGGCCGACAAATTCGTCTTCCTGTGTTCGGGCACGGTGGGGATGAAGCACAACCCGGCGCACCTCGCCAACCTCGCCCGCGCCTTCCGCGATGACGATCGCGTGCGGGTCGTGGTGGTCAGCCAGGGGCTCGGCCGGACCTGGCTGGAGGAGGTCAAGGCGGCGGAGAGGCTGGACAACCTCGTGCTGCTGGACTTCCAGCCGTTCGAGGCGCTGTCCGACGTGCTCGCCGCGGCCGACGTCTCGGTGCTGCTGCTGGAGGCCTATGCCGGCGCGCTGTCGGTGCCGTCGAAGGTCTACAGCTATTTCTGCGCCGGCCGCGCCGTGGTTGCAGCGGTGCCGGCCGCCAATCTGGCGCGCCGGTTGGTCGAGCGCGAGCACGCCGGGTTGTGCGTCGATCCCGCCGACGAGGCGGGCTTCGTCGCCGCCGCGCGCCGACTGCGCCACGAGCCCGAAATGCGCGCGGGCATGGCCGCCAACCAGATCGCCTATGCGGCGGATGCCTTCGACATTGATCGCATCGGCGCCCGCTTCGCCGACATCCTCGACCAGGCGTGCGCCGGCTGAGCGGCCGGCTCACCGGCAGTCGCGATCATACACGCTGGTGAAGTCCGACTGCCTCAACTCGGTGACGTAGCCGTTGTCGAGCTGGGACTGCGCGTAGTCGCGGAAATCCTGTGCCGCTGCGGTCTGGGTCCGATCGAGACAGCGGACCTCAGCCACGCTGGGCGGCGGGACGTCGGTGGTGCAGGCGGGCAGAAGAAAAGCCAGGACGAGGAACAGTCTGCGCATCGGCGGCCTCGGCGGGGAAGTGGCGTTCCCAAAAGGAACGCGGCACCCCCCGCCTTGGTTGCATCGATGGCCGCCTACATGCGCACGCCGAGCCGCGCAACACCGACGATCTGGTCGAAGCCGGATCCGGTCTGGTTGGAAATGCGCCGCCGATACCCCAGCTCGCCGCCGACGTAGAATTCCGGCATCAGTGCGTAGATGACGCGGGCGCGCGAATCGTAGGTCCAGTTGACTTGGTCGGTGCCGTGGAATTCGTCCCGGAAGGCGCTGAACGTGCCGGTCAGGATGATGTTCCGTTGCAGCTCGTGGCGCGCCAGGATGCTGCCGCCGGTGTGCACCAAGCCGGAGGCGCCGACGGTGGTGGTCTCCTGAATCGACCGCTCCAGCGACAGCACGACGACCGTCATGCGGCTGGGAGTCCAGTTGAACACGGACTTCACGGCGAAGCCGGCCGGATCCTTGAAGCGCGGGTCCTCGTAGTCCTGCCGCAGGTAACCGACCAGGAAATCGCCGCGGATCAGCTGCGAGATGTCGACGCCGATGCCGGTCTCGGCGCGCCAGCCCGTGCTCGACCGGTTGTAGCCGCTGCGATCGAACTGGTTGTCATACTGGCGGCGGTTGGCCTGCAATTCGGCGACGGCCGCGTAGCCCGGAAACAGCTCGTAGGAGCCGCGGCCGATTGCCCCCATTTCCCAGCGGTTGCGGTCGGAGTTGTCGATGACGGATCCGGTGTCCGTCTCCACCCTGTCAAACATGCGGCGGGCGCCGTTGATCTCGCCCGAGAAGGTGTAACGGCCAGCCTGGATCTTGCTTCCCGTGCGGCCGGTGAAACCGGAGGTCCGCGTCGGCGTCTTGCCGCCGCGGTCGTCCGGGCTGCCGCGGTCCTCATAGCGCTGGTACGCCTCCAGCGATCCGTTGCCTTCCCATTCCCGGCTGAAATCGTAGCGGCCATCGACGTTGGCCGAGGCGTCGAGGTGGTTGTCGTTCTTGTAAGTCTTGAAGACGAACTGCTCGACGCGGGCCGCCACGTTCAGCATGTGGTTCGAGAACCGCGAGCGCAGTTGGAACTCCGGCGCGATGCGGGTGATGAAGTCCGCCCTCTTGTCGGTGGCGCGGGCGTAGATATTGGTGTTGTACAGTTCGTCGAGTTCCATCTGCGGCAGCAGCAGGAAGGAGCCGACCTCGATCCCCTTCGGCTGGTAGGAATCGTCGATCTGCTTCTCGTCGTTCTCACCCTGCTTGTTGTCCTGCGGGTTCTTCTCCTGCGTCAACTTCGCCGCGCCGGCACCGGCGCCGGCACCAGCACGGCGCGGATCGCTGCCTTGCTGGGGGTTGGCGCGCTGCGCCATCGCCGGTTGCGACCATGCCGCCAGCAGAGCGATCACCGAGGCTGCGGCGAGCAACGGGCGCACGAACCCGAGCGCACGCGCCAGCCCGTCACTGCGAGCGGGAGCGGGGTGGGCGGCGGAAGCAGCGGGATACGAGGGAGCCATCTGCCGTCGAAATTCCGAAGTGTAAGCCAAGCTGAGCGCTTACCATCTTTTGGACGGCCATGCCACAGTTAAGTTGTGGATTTGGCTTGAGTTGCATCGTTGAGGAGGTTTGATCGTTTCTCCATGTTGCAAAAAGTCGCATTTCGTCCGTTTGCGCGCGCGTCTCCGTAATTTCTGGAGATCCGATTCGCTGTTGCGTTGAGCGGGCGAAGATGCATAATAGTTGCGCACACCTGCGCTGGGGAATACCGGGGCGTCAACCCTACCAAGAACACCCGAGGCGTCGAGTCCTGTAATGGCCAAACTAATGAATGTGTTTTCACTGCGCGCCGCTGTGTTGCTTATGATGGGGGCCGTCTCGCTCAGCGCCTGCGGCGGATCGACAATCGGCGATTTCCCTGGAGAGCTTGCTCCGACCAGCATCGTGAACCCGACGGAAGGCTATCTTCTTGAGCCGGGAAACCGCGTGCGGGTGATCGTGTTCAATGAAAACAACCTGTCCGGCGACTTCACGGTCGATCCGGCGGGCAACATCGCTCTGCCGCTGATCGGCAACATCCCGGCCAGCGGCGTCACCGCCAAGGTGCTCACCAAGCGTATCGGAGACGCCCTCAAGCGCGACGCCTACATGCAGAATCCGAGCGTCGCGGTCGAGGTGCAGACCTTCCGCCCCTATTACGTCCTGGGTGAGGTGCGGCAGCCCGGCGAATTCCCGTACACGAACGGCATGACCGTGCTCAGCGCCATTGCCCGTGCGGGCGGCTACGATTACCGCGCCCGCCAGGGCGAAGTGGTGCTGGTGCGGCCGGTTCCCGACGGCCAGAAGGAATACAAGGCCACGGAGCGCACGCCGTTGCTTCCCGGCGACATCGTGAAGGTGCTGGAACGGCGCTTCTGATCCCTAAGGGGAGCGAATGAAACAATGGCCGGGCCGCCCTGCGCGCCCGGCCATTTTGTTGCGGTCTCGTGCTGGGGCCGTCTTCGCGGAAGCCGCGGCTTCGCTCGACCCGATCAACTCGGGCTGGAGGTGAAGATCGAGGTTGGCGGGACGATGATCGGCGGCGTGTTCGGCGGGTTGGGGTTGCCCGGCGGTTGCTGGGTCTGGTTGGGATTTTGCGGCTGGTTCGGCGTGGTGCCGGGGTTTTGCGCGGTCTGCTGGCCTTGGCCTTCCGTGCGCTGGGGCGGAGGCTGCTGGCCGGCGAGGATGGCGTTCACCGCCGCCGCGTTGGTCGGGTTGACCTGGTTGAGGGTGTTCGCGGAACCGGCCTGATTCAGCGTCTGGGTTACGGTGGCGGTCACCGTCGGCACGGCCGCGACCACGGCCTGCGAGGTCGCCGCAGAGTACGCGTTCGCCATGACCGTGATGGCGGCCTGCGGCGCCGACTGGTAGACCACGGGATTGCTGACGACCTGCGTCACGGAGGTGGCGATGGCGGCGACCATCTGCGGGGCGATGCGCTGCGCTTCCGGCTGGATAGCGACGCGGGCCGCGGTCGTGACCACGTTCATCGTATCGGCCGGCGCTGAGGTCATCACCGTCTGCGCCTGCACGGTCTGCACCGCCGCGCCGGCGATCTGAACCGCGATGGCCGGGGCGAGAGGCAGCACCTTCTCAGCCACCGAGACCGCCTGGGCGCACACCGCTGCGGTGACGGTCGGGTTGTTGATGGTGGACGACGCGGAAACGACGGCCGCGGCGACGTTGGCGGCCGCGAGCGGCGCCACCTGCTGCACCTGCGGCGCCACGAAGATGCGCGCGGCGGTCGTCAGCACACCGGCGGTCTGCTGCGGCGCGGAGGCCTGCACGGGCGTTGCCCGCACCGTCTCCACGGCCGCCGCCGCCGCCTGGATCGCTGCCTGCGGGTTGGTGGTGAGGAGCTTTTCCGCGGCCGCCACAACGGCCTGCGCCAACTCGGCGCCGCGTTGCGGGTTGCCGCCGGACAGTGTGTTGAGCGCCTGCGTTACCTGCTGGGCGTTGCCGCTGAGAACCGCGGCGCGCAGGGCGGGGGGCAGGGAATTGACATCCCCCTGCTGGGTCGCCTGACCGCCCCGGTTCTGCTGCCCCTGGTTCTGCTGGGCAAGCGCGGGGCTGGCCGTGAGGGCAACCATGGCCAGGGCCAGAGCGCGCGCTGGAACCTTCATCGTGATCTTCCCATGCTGGCAGGAACCCCTCTGCACAGGTATTAATACGCCTTTGCCGCGCAACTGCAAGCGACAGTTCTCAGTCCGGTAGAGGCGTGCCGCGTGTTCAGCGCCGCTGCTGATCGCCCCTGAGCAGGCGCACGGCCAGCAGCACCGGCCGCAGCAACGGATAGAGAAAGGCCAATCCGGCCGGCAGGCGAAACAGAGTGCGGTCGGTGGGGCTGCGGAACAGGATCCGGACTTCCTCGATGCGGCTGCGGAGATCCGGACAGAGCAGGAGGTCGGCCTGCCGGAGCATGAACTGCTCGCGCACCCAGACCGGAAGGCGGGATGGAGAGCGGCGGGCCCGGGTCCACGTGGCGACGACGCGGTCGATGGTTGCCGCGCGGCGGTCGGCGAGCCATGCCTCCCGGTGACGGTCGGCGAACGGCGCGTCCAACTCGGCATGGGCGAGCGCCAGCGCGTGCAGGAGGGCGGGCGCGGAGCCGTCCTGCTCCGCCTGCGCCAGCGCCGCGTCCACGTCGCCCGGATCCCGCAGCAGCAGCGCCACGTCGGCCAGCCAGCGCAGCCGCTCCCAGCCGTGGTGAACCCCGTGCACCGTGAGGAAGACGGCGTAGCGCGCCGGCGCCAATGTGTGCACCTCGATGCCGAATGGCCGCACGGTGATGCGCTCCGCCCACAGCGCCGCGAAGTCCCAGGGCAGCAGGAGGCGGTTGCGCATGGGCCGCCACTGCAACTCGATGGTGCCCCCGTCGCCATGGTAGATGGCGTCCTTGGTCAAGGCGAGCAGTTCCTCCACCGTCATGACGCTCGACAGGCGGTAGCCGAGCGTCTCCAGCACCCGATGTGCGTCGAGCGCCCGTTCCCGCGCCACGAGCAGGTCGATGTCGACGGCCGGCCGGAGGTCGGGTGCGCCGTAAAGCAGCTGCGACAGTGCGATGCCCTTGAGAACCAGAACATCGATGCCGGCGTCCGCCAGCGCGCCGGTCACCCGCCGGACCGCCGCGGCCTGCCGCATGGCGCGCACGCCGGCCCTTCGGCGCGCGTCCCGCAGCGGTGTGCCGGCCGGGTGCGTGCCGCGGGCCGACAGCAAGGCGTGCAGCGGCGGCGCCATCCCGTGCCGTTCCGCGAGGGCAAGCAAGGCCGCGGGATCGGGCGGATAGGGAAGGGGCGCGTCCGGCCGGCAATGCGGCCACAGCGCAGCCGCGCGAAGCAGGTCGGATTCCGGCCCCTCCGGCAGCAGACGCGCCAGCCGGTGACGCGGCAGCGCGCCGGTCGCCACGTCGTTATTTCCGGCCATGTCGCCGGACATAATCGGCAACCTCGGCGTCGGTCAACTCGTCCAGGGCCCGGCGGACGAAGGCTCCGGCTTCGGGTTCGTCGCCGAGCCGTGCGATCGTGTCGGGCGCCATCACCCAGGCCTTGCGCACCTGTCCGCGCAGCAGGGCTTGGGTCTCCACGGTCATCGACGGCAGCAGGCGCAGCCCCATTCCGATCCGCCACACCATCAGATCGGGATCGAAGGCGCCCGACAGCATCGACAGCCGCAACGCGTCGACCGCGCCCCGGCGGTCGCCGGCCTGCTCACGCAACGCCGCCAGCGCCGCCCAGGCGTACGGCTGCACCGGCCCACGGGAAAGCCCCTCCTCGATGGCGGCCGCGGCGTCGGCGAGCAGGCGGTCGCGTTCGGCGCCCGGCGCGCTCGCCTCCGCCCGACGGATCAGCAGCATGCCGCGCTCGGTGTCGCGTTCGCCGCTCGGCTCCCAGCGGGTGGCGGCGGCCCGCGCGGCGATCGCGCCTTCGAGGTCGGCTGGAGCCACGGGGCGCCCCCTGGCGAGGTCCCAGACGATGTCCTGGCTGTCCGCCACCATCATGCCGGCAATCAGGCGCGGCACGCCGAGGGCCAGGAGCGCGCAACCGAGCAGCCCCGCCAGCACCACGGCCGCCGCGGTTCCCCGCCCGCGCACGCGGGCATCGCCGGCCTCAGTCGGCGTAGTATTCACGATAGCGTCCATAATACTGGCCGTAGTCGCCATAGCCGTAGCGGGCGTGCTTGCGCTGGTTGACCTGCGACAGCACCAAGCCGGTGGCATCGACCCCGGTGCTGCGCAGCAGCTTCAGCCCGTTGCGCACGGCGTCGCGCGTCGTCGCGTTCCAGCGCACCAAGTAGACAATGCGGTTGGCCAGCGGGGCGATGACGCGCGTGTCGGACACCGCCAGCATCGGAGCCGTGTCGATGACGATGCGGTCGTAATGGCCCAGCAGGTCGCGCAGGAAGCTCTCCATCGCCGGGCCCTTGATCAGTTCGGCGACGTTGACCTCGCGCCCCGCGGGCAGGAAATCGAGGGTGCCGGCGGCGCTGCGCTGGACCACGTCGTCGAAGGCCGCGTCGCCGCTCAGCACCTGGGCGAGGCCGCGGTTGCCGTCCACGCCGACGACGGTGTGCAGGCGCGGGCGGTGGAGGTCGGCGTCGATCAGCAGGACGCGCTTTTCCGCCTTGGAGAACATGACCGCGAGGCAGAGTGAGACGAAGGTCTTGCCCTCCTTCGGCACCGAGGAGGTGACCATGACGACCGGAGCGCTGTCCGGATCGCCGAGGCTGATCGAGGTGCGCAGGCTGCGCACCGCGTCGGCGAGGGCCGAGCGCGGCCGGCTCAGAAGCTCGTCCACCGGCTTGTGCTGCTGGCCGCGCTGCAGCGGGATCATGCCGAGCATCGGCAGTCCCGTCAGTTCCTCCGCTTCGTCGCCCGAGCGGATGGCGTTGTCCACGTGGTCGAGCAGGAAGACGAGCGCCAGCCCGGCGAGCAGGGCCAGTCCGCCGACGATCGTCAGCGTCGTGGACTCCTTGGGGAAGGATTTCGTGGTGGGCAGGTCGGCGGGCGACACGATGCGCGCGTTGGCCCGCTGCATCCGCTCCTGTTCGGCTTCGCGCTTGAAGCGGTTCAGGAAGGATTCGTAGAGCGTGCGGGTCGCCTCCGCCTGGCGTTCCAGCTCGCGCAGCCGCACCTCGGCTTCGCCGGCGACGTTCGCCTGCTGGCGGACGCTGTCCAACTGCCGCTCCAGCGACCGCACGCCGGCGGCGGCCACCTCGACGTCGTTGGCGAAGGAGGACGAGATCTTCTCGATCTCCCCGGCGATCTTGTTGCGGATCTCCCCCAACTCGGCGCGCAAGCCGACGAGGCGGGGATGACGCTCGCCATAGATCTTCTGAGCGTCCGAGCTTTCGCGCAGCAGCGTCGCCTCCTGCTCGCGCAGGCGCTGGATGAGCGGGGACTGCAGCACGTCGGTCGTCGCCTCGGCGCTGCCGCGCGAGCGCAGCACCGAACGCGCCTGGTCCAGCCGCGCCTGCTTCTGCGCAAGGTCGGAGCGCGCCAGCACGAGGCGCGAATTCAGCTCGGAGAGCTGCTGGTCGGTCAGCGTGACCTGCCGGTCTCCCTTCCGGCGCAGGCCGTGCTGTCCGCGGAACTCCTCGACGGCACCCTCGGCGGCGACCACGTCGCGGCGCAGGACGTCCAGCCGCTCGCCCAGCCAGCCGGAGACGCGCCGCGCCTCGTCGAAGCCGGCCTCCAGGCGGTCGAGCACGTACATCTCGGCAACGGTGTTGGCGATCAGCGCCGCCTTCTCCCGGCTCTCCGAGGTGTAGGTGATGGTGATTATGAAGGAGCGGCGCTGCGCCTGAACGTCGAGGCCGGCGCTGAAGGCCCGTACGATCCGCGCCCTCTCCATCTCGGATCGCGCGGAGGACGTGAGCTCGGGTTCCGGGGAGCCGCTGCCCAGCCATTCGGGCGGAAGCCAGGACAGGGGGTTGAGCGAACGCAGGATGCCGTCCAGCGGCCGCGGTGCGCGCAGCTTGGGGTTGAACTCCGGATCGTCCTCGAGACGCAGCTTCTCCACCACGCGGCGCGCCAGCATGGTCGAGGTGATCAGCTGTGCTTCGGTCTGCACCACGCTGTCGGTCATGTACGGGCGGAACGAGCGGTCGGCCAGCGGGTCGCGCACCTCCGACGCTTCGATCATGATGCTGGTGCGCGCGGTGAAGCGGGCCGGCATCTGTTTGAGCAGCAGAATCGTCGGAGCGAGCGTCAGGAGAAGGCAGGCGAAAATCAGGTGCTTGCCGCGCCAGACCACGCGCCACGCCCAGCGGAGGCGTTGCCGCAGGTCGTTCTGGAAGGCCTCGGCGAAGCCGGCGGCGTCCACCGGCTCCCGTGTCCGGCCCGGAAGGCGGCGCTGTCCGCCGCCGTCGTTCGACGGCGCTGGCAGGGCAACCGCCGCCCGCTCGCCAGTCAAGCCCGCGCCTGTATCAGGCATTGCCGATCCTCCTCAAGCACGAGCGCGGTCAACACACCCGTGGCGTAAGCTCCCGTGTCGATGCCGATGCGGTTCCCGCGCATCTCCGGCTCGGCCACCATCGTGTGCCCATGGACCACGACCTTCTCGTGCGGCCGCCGATCGGAAAGGAACGGTTCGCGGATCCACAGCAGGTCCGATGCCCGCTGCCGGTCGAGCCGGCGGCCGGGCCGGATGCCGGCGTGGACGAACACGTAGTCGCCGGCCACAACCATGGTCTCCAGGGAGTCCAGGAAGCCGCGGTGGTGATCGGGAAGATTCTCCAGGAAGCGGTCGCGCACCGCTTCGCAGCGGGCACGCTCCCGGATCCCCAGGGAGGCGCGCACGCCATAGCTCGCCAGCGTCTCGACGCCGCCGTAGTCCAGCCAGTCGGCCGCCGCCGCCGGCTGATTCAGGAAATCCAGCAGCACGGCCTCGTGGTTGCCCATCAGGAACCGGCACGACACCCCGTCCAGCACGGTTCCGCACAGGCGTTCGAGCACCGGGCAGCTTTCGTCGCCCCGATCGATGTAGTCGCCGAGGAAAACGATTTCCGTGGTCAGGCCTGCGGCGCGTGCGTGCACGGCATCCTCGCCGATCCGGTCCAGAAGCTCTTCCAGGGCGCGGCGCTGGCCGTGGATGTCGCCCACGGCGTAGATGCGCCGGCCTTCGGGAGCGCGCGGCGGAAGGACTGGTGGAGGCGACCGCCAGAAGCCGAGGATGCCTTCTCCCCAACGATTCAACCGCACCATCCTATGTCAATCGGCGGTTGCTGGCCGCCCTTCATTTCAACAGGTGTGCAATAGCACTTTTTGAGATACCGAGATAGGGGGTGTCCGCGCGCAGGCATGCAGAACCAATCCTTTCCACAGCTTGCGGTGAGGTCGGTCAGGACGCGCCGATGCGGCGGAGTACGACGGGCACGGTTTTCGCCAGGATTGCGATATCGTGCCAGAGCGACCAGTTCTTCACGTACCAGATGTCGTAGAAGACGCGGTCGTCGTAGGTGGTGGTGCTGCGTCCGCGCACCTGCCACAGCCCGGTCATGCCCGGTCGCGTCTCGAGGTAGAACGCGACGTCGCGGCCGTAGAAGCGCAGTTCCTCGGCGGTGACCGGCCGCGGACCGACGAGGCTCATCTCGCCGCGCAGCACGTTGAGCAACTGAGGCAGCTCGTCCAGGCTGGTTGACCGCAGGACGCGGCCGACCGGCGTCACGCGCGGGTCGGCGCGCAGCTTGAAGGTGCGCCCCCACTCCGCCGCCGCTTCGGGGTTTTCCGCGAGATGGGCGGACAGCATGCGGTCGGCGTCCGGCACCATCGTGCGGAACTTCAGGCAGCCGAACGGCCGGCCGGCGCGTCCGACACGGCGGTGACGGTAGAGTACCGGGCCGCCGCCCCGGGCGATCAGCATCGCGAAGATCGCGAACATCGGGGTCAGCAGCAGGAGCAGAACGCTCGCCACGGCGACGTCGAACGCGAGCTTCACGGCCCGGCTCAGCGGCTGCGCCAGGTTGTTGCGCGCCTGCATCATCATCACGTCCCGGCCGATGAAGTACATCTGGTCGAAGCCAAGAATGGGCAGGCCCCGCAGGGGCGGGATCACGGCAAAGGGAAGGCGCTCGCGCACGAGGTCGGCGAGCAGCGCGCCACGTTGCAGGACCTCGGTGCCGGACAGCGCCAGCACCACCATCCGCGCTCCCCGCGTTTCGCACAGCTCGGCCCAGGAGCGGCCGGCCACCTGCCTCTCGATGCATTCGAGCGAGACGACGTCGGCGACGGTGTACCCGAGGCTGGTTTCCGAGGCGAGCGCCTCGCAGGCGTCGCGAGCGTCCTCGCCGTCCCCGACCACCATGACCGGCAGCCGCCAAAGCCCCCAGGAGTCGAGGAGGGCGCGCCCGGCGCGACGGGCGACCGGCACCAGCGCCGCCGCCAGGAACCACGAGGCCACCAGCCAGAGACGCGAGAAGTCGCGCTTGAGCGCGAACAGCAGGAAGCCGTCACCGAGCAGCGTCAGCGAGCATCCGACCACCACGTCGCGCAGCTCGATCCAGGCGGGTAGGCGCCGCCGATAATGGCCGCCCGCGTGGAAACGCAGCAACAGCAGGGCTCCCAGCGGGCCGTATTGCACCAGCCGGGGCCACGCGTTGTCGGCGATGAAGTCGAGGTAGGGAAGCCCGAATGCCCAGACGTTGACCGCCATGGCGAACAGTGCGGCACCGGCGAAGGCCAGCGCCAGGGCCGCGGTGTCCATGGCGAGCAGAACCCCGCACCGCACGGAACT
Source organism: Azospirillum sp. (assembly GCF_050789165.1). Lineage (NCBI taxonomy): Bacteria > Pseudomonadati > Pseudomonadota > Alphaproteobacteria > Rhodospirillales > Azospirillaceae > Azospirillum > Azospirillum sp. Next base: position 34,257 of record NZ_JBOZRT010000149.1, on the reverse strand, counting down.
GGCGTGCTTCAGGCTGTGGGTGTAATCGGCCATGCCCTGGAATGCGCTCAAGGTACCGTGCTGTGGAATTGCCATGACCGTACGTTCGGAGGAACCATTCCCGGAGTGCACCATATACGGTCCTGATGTCCAACGCCAGAACTGGCACCGACAACGTGTTCAGGATGGAGCATGTTGCAATCAGAATTTGGGTCGGCGGCGCTTGGGTCGGAGGATTGCGGTGGGGTGTCCGCCGTTGGCGCAACCTTTCGGCACCCCTCTGGCGTCATGTCCTGCGCTTTGCACTGGCGCGAATGAGCGCCGCCGTGTTTCAACTGTGAGGACGAGCGAAGGAAATTCGAGGTCCTGGATCACCATGTTCAAGGCGGACAGCGCGACGCTGCTCAAACTGAACGCGCTGGTGCGGAGCAACCGCCTGAAGTTCGCGGGTGTGCTGGCGGCCGATCTGCTGGGGCTGCGCTACACCGTGGTCCGCATGGATCCGGCGGTGGCCTGCAACCTGCGCTGCGCCATGTGCTACTACAGTGATCCGGACTGGTACGCCGGCAATGCCGGTCCGCGCTTTGCGCCCGATCAGGTGGAGCGGATCGCCGCAGAGTTCTTTCCAGAGGCGCTCCAGGTGTTCGTCGGTTGCGGTTCGGAACCGACGATGTGGAAGGGATATCCGGACATCGTCCGGCTTGCCAAGGAGCATGGCGTACCGTTCGTGTCGCTGGTCACCAACGCCCAGCTGCTCACCCGGCCAGCCGTGGACGAGCTTCTGGCGCACGGGCTGGACGAGATCATCGTGTCGGTGCACGGCACCGAGGCGGAGACCTACGAGCGGCTGATGAAGGGCGCCCGCTGGCAGCGCCTGCACGACAATCTGGCGATGCTGGCCGAGGCGCGCCGCGCGGCCGGACGGGCCGGCCCGGCGCTGCGCCTGAACTACACGGTGAACAACGATAACCTCGCCCAGATGACGGCGCTCTTGTCGGTGTTCGGCGTCTACGGCCCGTCGACGATCCAGATCCGGCCGATGGCCGACCTCGGCCGGACCGCCTACACGGACAAGGATCTGCGGCGGTCGCTGGACGCCTACGGCTCTGCGGTCGCGCGGCTTCGCGGGGAGTGCGCGGCGGCCGGCGTGCGGTTGTTCGCCAACATCGAGGATCCGCTCTACAGAAAGCGCAACCGCCGGGCCGTAGTCTACGAGCACGCCGTGCTGCGGTACATCAGGCCGCAGCGGGTCTGGCAGGAGGGGTTCGACCCGATGACGGGTTCCTATGCCGACCTGAAGCGCCAAATCGGTTTCCGCCGCTCCCTGGCGCGCTGGGCCACGCTGGGCTCGCAGGAACTTGAGCGTGCGTCGTTCCTGACCACCTCGGACGTGCTCTGACCGGTCACCAGTAGGCGCCGTTCTCCACCAGCCGGTTCGCCGCCGGCGTTTCCTCCGGCAGCGGGCGGCACCAATGCGCGTTGACCAGGGGGGCGACCTCGGCGGCGCCGTCGAAGCGCCGGCCCAGGATGCCGAACAGCACCTGCGTGGCGCCGCCGGTATGGATGCCGATGCGCCCCAGCCGCTTGGCGTGCGCGCACAGCGGGATGGACAGCGCGCCGGCTCCCACCACCGCCACGTCGAAGGGCTCGCGTTCGAGCTCCTCGGCCATCGCCTTGTGGCGCGCGAACCAGTCGGCGTGGGCAGGTGGGGCGAGCGCCGGGCTGAACGGCGCGGTCACCACCCGCAGGTCGACGTCGGGCAGCAGCGGCGTCGTGGTGGGCCAGACGGCGCTACGCCGCGCGTACTGCGCGGCGGCCGTGCGGGCGAAGGGGGTCACCACCACCACCCGCTTGCCTTCCAGTGCGCGGGTCCAGGGGGCGGCGAAGCGGTAGGGCTCAAGCCCTTCGACGTTGATGCAGCGCGCCCGCGGGGCCGCCGTGCGGACCACCCGCGCCTCTCCCTCGTTGTACCAGACCCCCAGAAGGTCGACGGCGCCCAACCGCTCCAGGAAAAACTCGGAGAAGCGCGCCAGCGTCCGGTCGTCGGGTGGAAAGACCCCGGGGCCGACCAGCGCCTCGTCCCGCAGCCAAGCGGGAAAACGGGCCGTGCGGCCACCGGACGCCAACCAGCGCAGCACGATGCGCAGTTCGGAATTGCCGATCTTGCCGATGGCCGCCGGCCGCCCGTCCAGGATCGTCTCGGCGATGGCCCGGTTGGCTTCGTCGGGTCCGGCCACGGCGTGGGTGCAGGTGAACCACGCTCCGCGCAGCCGCCGCGGCATGCCGCGCAGCCGGTAGTCGGGATCCACCACTTGGGCGAACCGGCGCAGCCGGTTGCGCAGCGCCACGCTCATCATGGGGGTATCGGGCCGTCATGGCGGCGATCGTTGAGGTGGAACAAGCGGCCCCGATGGGTTTATTGACACAGAGGCGTATTACAGTCGCTCCGCACGCGGACTGCAAGGCGGATCGCGGCTGATGCTCGCGGAACGGGTTGCCAAATTCCAGGCGTTGATATATCGCCGGTTGCCGCAACGCACGGAGCGGGAGGAACGAATGTTGGGGCGCCAGCCCGTCGGCCCGAAGATCGGGCCGAGCCGCCGGTCCAGGCGTGTCCTCATATACAGGCTGGGCAGCATCGGCGACACGCTGGTTGCGCTGCCGGCGCTGAAGTTGATCCGGCGCTCGCTCCCCGGCGCGGAGTTCGCTTTGCTCACGGCGCGTGCCGGTGCCCCCGAGACCGGTGTGCCGGCCCTTCTGCGTGGTAGCGGGCTTGCCGACACCGTCATCGAGTACGACGTCGGGGAACGGCATCCGGCCGCGCTGCTCGCGCTCCGCCGGCAGATTCGGGATTTCGCCCCGGACCTCCTTGTCTACCTGGCCGAGCAACGGGGCTTGGCCGCCGCGTGGCGCGATTGGCTGTTCTTCCGTCTGTGCGGCATTCCGCAAATCGTCGGCGTGCCACTCACGCCCGACCTCGTCCGCCACCGCTGCGAGGCGGAAACCGGCCTCTGCGAGGCGGAGGCCGCAAGGCTGGCCCGCACGCTCGCTCCCCTGGGGGACGCGCGGCTGGACGCGCCCGAGAGCTGGGATCCTGACCTGCTTCCCGACGAAGAGGAGGAGGCGGAGCGCCGGTTCGCCGGGTGGCAAGGAACGGCCGATTTCATCGCCGCCTGCATTGGGGTGCGCTCGCCTGTTCGCGACTGGGGTGAGGCGAACTGGACGGCCCTGTTCACGCGCCTGGCGGCCCGTACGCCTTCCCTCGGTCTGATGCTGCTGGGGGGAGCGGCCGACCGGGAGCGTTCGGACCGCTTGGCCGCGCTCTGGCCTGGGCCGGTCCTGGTCAGCGTGCAGCCGAATCCCCGGGTGCACATGGCGATGTTGAGGCGGGCCAGGATGTTCGTGGGTGTCGATAGCGGGCCCATGCACATGGCGGCGGCCGTCGGCGTGCCGACCGTGGCGATCTTCGCCGGCAACAACCTTCCCGGAATCTGGTTCCCCGGCAACGGACGGCACAGCGTGCTCTACCATCCCACGCCCTGCGCGGGGTGCGCCCTCAGCCGTTGCGTCGAGCAGCGCGGCGCGTGCCTTGCCGGCATCGGCGTGGACCGGGTTCTGGAAGCCTGCACGGCGACCCTGGCGTCCGCGCCGCCCCACCGTTCAAAGCCGTAGGGCGCCATGCCTCCGACCCGGATCGCCGTCCTCGCCACGCACCCCATTCAATATCAGGCGCCGCTCTTCCGCCGTCTGGCGCAGGAGCCGGACATCGCACTGAAGGTGTTCTTCTGCAGCGATTTCTCGACCCGGGCCTTCTTTGATACGGAGTTCGCCACGACGGTCGAATGGGACGTTCCACTGTTGGAGGGCTACGACAGCGAGGTGCTGCCGGCGTGGCGGCCCTGGCCGCACCCGCAGACGTTCTGGCGGCCGTTCAACCGGGGCCTGTCCCGCCGGCTGAAGCAGGGGGGCTTCGATTGGCTGCTGATCCTGAACTATCACCGCTTCATCAGCTATCAGGCGGCGGTCGCCGCCCGCGCGTTGGGCGTGCGCGTGGCGGTGCGCGACGAACCGACGGCCACCAGCGCCGCGCGCGGGCCGTTGAAGCAGGCGCTGAAGCGCGCGTTTTTCGCCGCCTACGCCCCGCTGGTCGACCGCTTCCTCGCCATCGGCACGCTCAACGCAGCCTATTGGCGTATGCTCGGCGTTCCCGAGCGCAAGCTTGGCTTTATGCCCTACGCGGTCGACAACACCTTCTTCCGCGCCCGTAACGGGGGCGGCACCGCGGAGTTGCGCCGCAGCCTGGGCATCCCGGAGGGGGCTCCCATCATTCTCTACGCCTCCAAGATGCACCCCCGCAAACATCCCGAGCATCTGCTGGAGGCGTTCCGCCGCCTGCCGGGCATGTCCCGTGTTCCGCACCTGATCTTCATCGGGGACGGCGAGATGCGCGCCGAACTCGAACAGCGCGCCGCCGGCATGGACACCGTTCGGTTCCTCGGTTTCAGGGGACAACGGGAACTGCAGTCGTGGTACGCGCTGTGCGACGTTTTCGTGCTGCCCTCGGTCCGCGAAACCTGGGGGCTGGTGGTGAACGAGGTGATGAACCTCGGCAAGGCGGTCATCGTGAGCGATCAGGTCGGCAGCGGCGCCGACCTCGTCCACGACGGCGACAACGGGTTCATCTATCCCGCCGGCGACATCGACGCGCTGGCCCGCACCCTGCACGAGACGCTGGCCGATCCGGAGCGCGCCCCGCGCATGGGCCGGCGCAGCCTTGAGATCGTCGGCGGGTGGGACTTCGAGGCCGACGTCCGCGGCCTGCGCCGGGCACTCGGCCTCGGCGAGGGAAGCTGAGGGCGGGCCGCTTGTCTCCGGTTGATAACGGCGGTGTATTGTTTCTAGAATTCGGTGTGGCCACGCCGTCGCGATGTCACCGTATGCGAACATTGGGCTCATGATTTCGAACGCCGTTCATCCGGATGCCTCCGCCGCCCCGGTCGGCGCCGACACCGCCTCGCCGGCTCCGGTGCGTGTGCAGTACGGATGCGGCTGGTCGGTGCAGGCGGGCTGGCAGAACTTCGATGCATCGCCCACCTTGCGGTTCGAGAAGCTTCCCTTGATCGGAAGGTTGTACGTCAAGAACGCGGCACCCTTTCCGGACGGAGCCCGCTTCGGCGACATCGTCAAGGGACTGCCTTTCCCCGACAGCACCGTCGACTGCGTCTACGCCAGCCACGTGCTGGAACATTTGTCCTACCAGGATTGCCGGCGGGCTCTTCGCAACACTTATCGGATGCTGAAGCCGGGCGGAACGTTCCGGCTGGTGGTGCCCGACCTGCAATGGCGTGCGGCCGCGTATCTGCAGGCCTTGGCTGCTGGAGACCGTCAGGCCGCCACGGCCTTCATGAGGTCCACCCTGCTGGGTGTCGAGGAGCGCCCCCGCGGCCTGTTCGGGTGGCTCGGCATGCTGTTTGGCAACAGCGCGCACCTCTGGATGTGGGACGAGGCTTCGCTCACCGATGCTTTGAAGGAGGCGGGCTTCGCAACGGTCCGGCGCTGTCGGTTCGGCGATGCCGACATTGCTGATTTCGCGATGGTCGAGGAGAAAAGCCGCTTCTACGAGGGCGATCAGGCCGAACTGGCGCTCGAAGCGAGGAAAGGATGATCGTGCGGCCCCCGACCAACGACGGGCTCCTGCGCCGTCTGGCCGCCGGTTATGGAATGCAGGGCATCAATCTTGCGGTTCTGCTGTCGCTCCAACTCCTCGTCGTTCCGATCTTCCTTCATTTTTGGAGCATGCAGGCCTACGGCAGGTGGCTTGCGCTCAACGCCGCAGCCGGATTTTTCGGGCTGGCCGACTTCGGTGTCGTGGCTGCGCTCGGCAACCGTCTGCGCGCTGCCTGGAGCCGCGGCGAGGCTGAGATGTACCGCCGCCTGTTCCAGGTGGGGCTGGGCGTGTGTAGCGGACTGACCGTCGCCGGCACGGCGTTGCTGCTGGCCTCCGCTTCGATCCTCGACGTGTCGGGCCTGCTTGGACTCACGGAGGAAGCTGACGCCGAAACCACGTTCGTGCTGCTCGGCCTCATGCACCTGCTGGGAATTCCACGCGCGTTGGTCGTCTCGATCTACTCGGCCCGGGGTGAGCATGGCCGTGAGACCGGTGTCAACCTCATCTATTTCGGCGCCATGCTTGTGGTGCCGGCGGCGAGCGCGGGTCTTGGAGGCGGCCTGCTCGGAACCGCCGCGGCCAATCTTGCGGCGAGCGTCCTGCTGGGCTGGGGCGTTGTGCTCGCGGACGTGCGGCGACGCTACGCCGACCTGCCGCTGCGCATACGCCCTCCGAACCGGGGCGAACTGGCGGAACTGGTGGCCAGGGCGCCCTTCTATTCGGTCACGGCGACCGCGGCGCTGGTTCACATGCAGATGCCGGTCGTGCTGCTGGGACTGATGGCGGAGCCCGGGGCAACCGTTGCCTTCACGACGATGCGCACCTTTACCGGCCTGACGCGGCAGGCGGCGACGCAGCTTTTCATCGTCGCCTCGCTGGAGATGGCGCGCCAGCATGCGCAACGGGACGCCGCCGGCATCGTGCGCATGTACGCGGAATCCGGACGGATGATCGGTGGGCTGTCCGGGCTCCTCATGGGGATGAGCATGGTTCTGGGGCCGGCATTCTTCGTCCTGTGGACCAAGGGTGCCGTTGCCTTCGATCCGGTTCTGGCGGGCATCTTCCTGGGAACCACGCTGGCGCTGGGGCCTAGTCTGGGCAGCACGTGGCTCCTGCGGCACACCGATCATCCCAGGACGTTGGCGGCAGCCTTCGCGTTGCAGATACCGCTTGGCGCCGGACTGTGCGTTGCGCTGCTGGCGGCCGGGCTTGGCCCGGTGGGAGCGGCCTTGGCCGTCGGAGCGGCGGAACTGGTGACGCCAGGCCTTCGGTCCGTTGCCGTGGTCGGCCGCCTTCTCGAGGTGCGGATGCTGACGTTTTTGGGGCCGCTCTATGGCACGGCGGTCCTGAGCCTGTTGTTCGGTGCCGGCGCGGCGTTGGCTGCGGATTGGCTGGCACCGCCCGGCAGTCTTTCCGGGTTGATGGTGACCATGGGACTGTGGACGGTGCTGGCCGTGGGGCCGGCCTACTACCTTCTGCTCGACGCACGCCAGCGCACGACCCTGGTGTGCCGATTGGCACGGGAGTTCCGATGAGGGAAATGGACGCGCGGGACGGCCGCGGCGCCAAGACGGCGATGTGCGGATACACCGACGAGGGCCGGCCGGCCGGAGCATCATGAGCAAATACGTAGACGTCATCTACGCGGCCATCATCGTCAGCATGACGGTCACGTTCTTCTGGACAGGCACTGCCGGCGCCATCGTGCAAGGCACCGTGGTGGCGCTTCTGCTGCCCATCTACATCCAGTTGATGCTGCGAAGAATGCGGCCCGGCGTCCTGCTCCAGCTGCTTTACGTGCCGGTCGGCTACACCATGATCGCCCTGATCAGTACGCTGATCAACATCGAGAACTACGTCGAAGACGGCGTGGTCATGGCGGTTGTCGTATCGCTGAACGTCGCTTTCATGCTGTTCACCGCGAGCCTTATCGCTTCCGACAGCGATCCGCATCTGCCCGAGCGTGTTCTTCGATGGTGCGGCGTCCTGATGCTCGGTTTCCTTCTCTACGCGCTTGCGACGTTGGAGCACGCAACCGACGGCGACCGGTTCACTACCGAGCATACCCATCCCAACTGGTGGGGGATGCTCTGCTTCGGGGTGACGTGCTGTTCTCTTTTCTACCGCCGCAAGCGGGCACTGTTCGTAATCTCGAATGTGGTGTCGGTCTTCATGATGTACTTGGCCCAGTCGCGCGGCGCCATGGCCGGAGTCGCGGTCGCCCTGTTGCTCTACGGCCTGATTGCCGGCGCGCAGAGCGCGGCGCGTCGCCCCGGCCTGGTCATCGGCACGACGCTCGGCGGCATCGGCGTTCTCTCCCTCGGCCTCATCGGCTTCAACTGGAGCAAGGTCGAGAGCATTGTGCTCGATTTCCTCTACGAGGACGTCCTGTTCCTCCATGATGAGAACCGCGGTCTGGAAAGCGGTCTGACTGGACGTGTCGACGCCTGGATCGACGCGTGGGAGATCTGGTTGGAAAACCCGCTGCTCGGAACCGGCTTCGGAACCAACTCGGACGTCCACAACGGATTCCTCATCATCGGATCGGAAGGCGGTCTGGTCTACTTTCTATTCGTTCTGGCTTTGCTCGCGGCGGGCATCAAGCGGGCCGGCCAGCGCCAGCCGGCGCTGCTGGCGACGCTGGTCGGCTATATGGTGCTGATCATGACGTATCCGCGCAGCATCAACCTGAACTTCGGCGCGATCGTCTTCGAAGTCGCGCTTCTGGCGGCGATCTCGCGGAAGGGCGTCTCGCCGGGATTTCGTTCCGAAGCATCGGGCGCCCTCACGCGTTCCGGCGAGCCGTCGGCCGTGCCTTAGGGGGGCCCTCGCCATGTGCGGCATCGCGGGCATTCTGGCTTTGGGCCGCGACCACCGGCGGGTTGACGGGAACGAGCTGGACCGGCTCGGCGCGGCGCTGGCGGCGCGGGGGCCGGACGGGCAGGGCGCGTGGATCGACACCGCCGGCCGGATAGGCCTTGCACACCGGCGGCTCGCCATCATCGCGCCCGGCCCCGAAGGCGGGCAACCCATGGTGTCGGCCGACGGCCGGCTGTGTATCAGCTTCAACGGCGAGATCTACAACCACCACGACCTGCGCGCTGAGCTTCAGTCGGAAGGCGCGGTCTTCCGCACCACGTCCGACACGGAGGTGCTGCTGCACCTCTACGACCGGTACGGGGCCGCGCTGGTCGAGCGGCTGGAGGGCATGTATGCCTTTGCGCTGTGGGATGCGGCGCGGCAGGGCCTGCTGTTGGCGCGCGACCCGTTCGGCATCAAGCCGCTCTATCTTTCCGAAGGACGGGGCATGCTGCGCTTCGCCTCGCAGGTGAAGGCGCTGGCCGCAAGCACCGGAACGGGCCGGGGCGAAGGCGACGGGCCCGACCCGGCGGGCGTTGCCGGCTTCCTGCTGCTGGGCTACGTGCCCGAGCCGCACACCCTCCACCGCTCCGTCCGGGCCTTGCCCGCGGGCACGGCGCTGTGGGCGGACGCCGATGGGGTGAGCCGTCCGCAGGCGCATTTCTGTCCGCGCCAGACGCTGCTGGCGGCTGCGCCGGCGGAAGTGGGAGAGGCGGAGCGCCGCGCCCGGCTCCGGGCGGCGGCGGCCGGCAGCGTCCGGCGCCATTTGGTTGCCGACGTGCCGGTGGGGCTGTTCCTGTCGGCAGGTGTCGATTCCGGTACTCTGCTGGCGCTCGCGAGGGCGGAGGCGGGACCGGGCATGCCGGCGCTGACCCTGGCGTTCGAGGAATACCGCGGCACCGGCGACGACGAGGCTCCCATCGCCGAACGGGTCGCCACGGTCTGCGAAGCGCGGAGTGAAACGCATTGGGCGACCGGCGCGGCCTTTCGCGCCGATGCGGAACGGGTGCTCGCGGCGATGGACCAGCCCTCCACCGACGGCGTCAACACCTGGCTGGTCAGTCAGGCCGCCGCCCGGCGCGGCCTCAAGGTGGCACTGTCGGGAGTCGGCGGCGACGAGCTGCTGGGCGGCTATCCGGGGTTTCGCCAGATTCCCCGCCTGGCGGCGGCGCTGCGCCCGTTCGGCCGGGTGCCGGGGCTCGGCAGGGCGGTGCGGGCGGTGTCGGCCCCGGCGCTCGGCCGGCTGACCTCGCCGAAATACGCCGGTGTTCTCGAGTACGGGACGACGGTGCCGGACGCTTGGTTGCTGCGCCGGGCCCTGTTCATGCCGTGGGAGCTGCCCGCGGTGATCGACCCCGCCCTGGCGCGGGCCGGGTGGGAGGCGCTGGATCTGCGCGGCCGCCTCGCCGCCACAGTACAGGGCGTGGACGCGCCACACCTCCAGGTCATGCTGCTGGAGCTGTCCTGGTACATGCGGAGCCAGCTGCTGCGCGACGCCGACTGGGCCGGTATGGCACATGGAGTGGAGATCCGCACGCCGTTGGTCGACCGCGCCCTCTTCCGCGGGCTCGCCCCGCTGATTCGCGCCGCCCGCCCGCCGGACAAGGCGGACCTGCTCGCCGCCGCCGGCCCGGCGGTCAGCGCGGTGCTGGCCGGCCGGCCGAAGACCGGCTTCACCGTACCGGTTCGCCGCTGGCTCATGGAGGGCGGCGAAGCCGTGGCGGTGGAGCGCGGGGGGCGCGGCTGGGCCCGCCATCTGCTCGCCCGCTTGCCTGGAGCATCGGACTGGCTCGTGCCAGCGATGACTCCGGGCCGAGGCTAGACCTCTTCCGTAACCAGCCGCCACAGCCGGTCGGCGACCGGTGCCAGGGCATACCGGTCCGCGGCCAGGCGACGGGCTGCCGCGCCCATAGCGGCGAGTCGCTCCACGCTCAGCGCCTGCGCGCGCTCCATCGCGGATCGTGCGCCCGATGCGTCGGCGGCGAACACGAGGCCGGCGCCCTCCTCCTCCAGGTCGTCCCACGCCATGCCGCGGGTCACCAGCGCCGGCCGTCCCGAGGCCAGCGCTTCAACCACCGCATTGCCGAAGTTCTCGCGCAGCCCCCCCTCGCCGAGGCCGGACGGCAACACGACCAGATCGCTTTCGGCCAGCAGCGCCCGGACCCCGTCCGGCCGCAGGTAGCCGCGCAGCTCGACCGCCCCGTTCGCAGAGGCGGCCAGCCGGGCGAATTCGGCGGCGTAGCTGCCGTCGCCGCTGCCGGCGACGAGGAAGCGGTCGCCTGGGCGCCGGGTGGCGAGCCACGCCCGCAGGAAGGGCAGAATCCCCTTTTCCGGCGACAGTCGCCCGATGTAGCCGGTCACCCTCCGGCCGTCGTGCGCCCGCGGCGGCAGCGGCGGCCATTCCCGCAGATCGACGGCGTTCGGCACCACCGCCACCGGAACCGTCGGCAGCAGGTCCCGCACGCCGTCCGCCTCCACCGTGCTGGTGGCGTGGACGGCCCGCGCCATCGTCAGCGTCGGCAGCGTCACCATCCGGTAGAACAGCCATTTCAGCGGCTTGCGCCGGCGGATGTGCTCGATGTGGCCGGGCATGAGGCCGCCGCGCACGGCGACCACGAAGGGGCGGCGTAGCATCCGGCACGCGAGCCCGGCGAGACTGGTCGGCCAGGTGGCGATGCCGCTGATGTAGACCGCCTCGGCCTGCCGGCAGACGCGAAGGATCTCCGGGGCCGCGCCGATGCCCAGGCCCCAGCGTTTCCAGCCGTGCGCCCGGTAGAGGTGGACGGGCACCGCCGCAGGCAGACCGACCTCGGCCGGCCGCAGGTGCGGCGTTCCCTCCGACGCGTCGCTCGCGCACAGGGCAAAGGGACGGCCGGCCGCCGCCCAGGCGCCGGCGATGCGCGCCGTGGATTCCGCGATGCCGCCATAGCCGACCGCCGGAGCGATGTGTGTGGTGACGAGCGCCACGCGGGGCGGAGGGATCGGGTCTGGCATCTCGGTCCGTGACAAAGGGCGGCTGACGGTAGGAAAACCGCCGGCCTCTGGCAACCTCCTCGACAGCGCCGCGGACCTGCCGATACGATCCGGCCGGCTTTCCATGGGCAAGACGACATGACGGGCATGGGTGCGGTGAAGGACACAATCCGAAGGTTCGGCAAGCTGCTGCGTCTGCTCGGTCGGCGGGAGTTCCGCCGCGGCCTGCGCTTCGGCGTGGCGGCGTCGGTCGAGAGCCTGCCGGCGCTGCGGAACCTGGAGGTGGCGACCGTCATCGATGTCGGCGCCAATGTGGGCCAGTTCAGTCTTCTGATGACGGCGCTGCGTCCCAGCGTCGCGGTCCACGCGTTCGAACCGCTGGAATCATCGGCGGCGGTGCTCGGTCGCCTGTTTGCCGGCAACCCGCGGGTGCGCCTGCACCGGTGCGCCGTTGGTGCCTCCGACGGGGAGGCGAAGCTGCACGTTTCCCGACGCGCCGACAACTCGTCGCTGCTGCCCATTGGGCCGGGGCAGATCCGCTTCGCGCCGGGCACCGACGCGGTGGCTGAAATTCCGGTGCCGGTGCGGAGGCTCGATTCGGAGATTCCGGCCGATGGGCTGACGCGGCCAATCCTGCTCAAGCTCGACGTTCAGGGCGGCGAGCTGTTGGCGCTGGCTGGTGGCGAGCGGCTCCTGGAGGCGGTCGAGCACGTCTACGTGGAGGTCTCCTTCACGCCGCTGTACGACGGGCAGCCGCTGGCGGACGCGATCATCGACCATTTGCGCGCCCGCGGCTTCGCGCTTGCCGGCTTGGGCGGCTTCGCCCGCGGCCGGGACGGGCGCATCGTGCAGGCCGACCTTCTGCTAAGCCGGCGCCCCGCCTGAGCCGTCCGCCGCCGGCTTGCCGTCCCGGCCTTCGGTGTTCCAGGACTGCGCGTAGCCCAACCCGAGAAGCAGGGCGAGCGTGGTGGCGATGGCAGGCATCTGGGCGCTGAAATCGACCAGACCGTGCGCCCCCAGCAACACCGATCCGGCGATGGCCAGGGCCGGGTAGATGCGGTCGCGCCGTCGCCGCAGCACGCCGCGCACGCACATGGCCAGGACGATCAGGACAGGCAGGCCGAACAGCAACGTCGCCGGTATGCCGAGGTCCATCGCCAGTTCCAGCGGGATGTTGTGCGCAAGATCCCACACCACCGGGTCGCTCAGAGTGGTGTCGCGGTACATGCGGAACGCCGGCAGGAACGCGCCCAGCCCCATCCCGGTGTAGGGGGCGTCGGTGATGGCGTCGAGGGTCAGGCGGTAGACATTGGCGCGGCCGGCCTCGTGCTGTTCGGAGGTTTGCTCGACCAGCCGGGAGAGCGTCACGTCGCCGCTGGTGCTCAGCGCCACGAGACCGACGAGCGCCACCGCGGCCGTCAGCGGTATAGCCAGACGGGGCCGCATCACGCCCCCCATCGCCAGGATCAGCAGCAGCACGCCGAGCGCCAGAGCGGTGGACAGGAACGCTCCGCGGGAGTGTGACAGCAACAGCGCTGTGCCGATGAGCAGCCCGCAGGCCAGATAGGGAAGGGCGCGCAGCAGCACGACTTCGGCCATGTCGTAGGCGCGCCGTCCGCCGGCATGGGATGGCCGCAGCGCGTTCACGAACAGGCCGATGCAGCACACCACGCCCAGCCCGGCGTAAGCGCCGTAGGCGTTGCGGTTGACGAAGGTGCTGGTCAGGTCGCCGAGATAGGCCCACTTCTTCAGCCACAGGATGCTTTCCCATCCCACGAAGTGGACGATCAGGCCATACAGGGCGTAGACGGTCTCGGCGGCGCACAGCGCGACCACGGCTTCTCGCGCCCGTCCGCGGTCGCGCCCGAGTTGGACCGAGAGCCAGAAGATCCCGGCGTAGCAGGCGAGCCGCAGCACGGCGGTCATCGTCAGTGCGGGGTCGGCGGTGATCATACCCGCCCCCGCGCGGCTCCCGAGCGCGGCCAGCGCCTCTCCCCACATCGGATGCCAGAGCCCGGAGGCGGTCGCCGTTGTGGTCTGGAGAAAGGCCCAGGCCAGCACCAGGCCGTAGGGCAGCGCGACCGGCCACAGACGGGAAAACGGCACCGCCGCCGGGGCGCGTCCCAACGCCATGCGGACCGACCACGCCAGGAGCAGCGCGCCGACGACCACGGCCAGCAGGCTCCAGGCCCACGGACGGTTGCTGCCCAGCGGAAGGGGCGCCAGCAGCGTGGCGGCCAGCAGCAGGCGGAAAAGGATGGTGTTGGCGCTCATGCGGATCACGGGCGGAGGATCGGAAACGCCGGCGAGTGTAGTTGCCTTCGGCGCGAGTGAATAGGATCATCCTACAGCCCTGGGGAGGGGTGGTTGCCTGCCGCACCCTCTTCCATCATGCTGGCGCCCTCGTCTTGCTCCCATTGGGCCGCATGATCCCGACGTCCTCCGCCGCTTCCGCCCGCCCGACCGGTGGTGAGGCTGCCCCATCCTCGATGGCCGGCGGCTTCCGCCGCTTCGTCCGTGACGTCGCGGGGTTCGCCGGCTGGCGGCTGGCGTGGCTGATGGGGCTCACCGTGGTGGCGGTCGCCGCGGAGGGGGTGGGGTTGCTGCTGCTGGTGCCGCTGCTCGACCTGATGGGCGTCGCCTCCTCGGCGCGGCTCGGCGGCGGGATGCTGCACCGCCTGGGGCTCGGCGCGGTGGGGCTGGAAGCCGCGCTGGCCGGCTATGTGGTTCTCGTCGCGGCCGCCGCCGCGCTGGTTCAGGCGCGCGGTGCGGCGGTGGCGGCGCTGCGGCTGGATTACATCGACCATGTGCGCGGGCGGCTGCATGCCGCGCTGCTGGGCATGGAGTGGCGCGCGTTCGCCCGCCTGCGGGGCTCGGACGTGACGCACGCGCTCACCACCGAAAGCGCTCGCGCCGGTCAGGGACTGGAGTTTCTGCTGCGGCTCGCCGGCTGGGTGGTGGAGATCCCGGTGCTGCTGGCGGTGGCCGCTGGCCTGTCGCCGGCAATGACCGCGGCGGCGGTGACGCTGGGAGCAGTGGCGGCGGCGTTGCTGCGGCCGCTGAACCACCGCACCTTCGTGCTCGGCCAAGCGGTCGGGCGCGCGTCGCAGGCGTTGCAGGCGGACATCGCGGACGATCTTGCCGGCATGCGGGTGGTGCGTGGCTACGGGCTGGAGGCGGCGCGGCGCGGGGGCTTTGGGCAGCGCCTGCGGACCTTGCGCGACCGGCAGATGGCGTATGTCCGCGCCTCCGGAGCCGCCCGCGGAGTCCTTCAAACCGCGGCGGCGGTTACGGCGGCGCTGATGGTGCTGGTCGCGGTGCGCGGCTTCGGGTTGGCGCTGGCCGATACGCTGGTCCTGATCGCCGCCTTCGCCCGTCTGGCGGGGGCGGCGATGCGCATCCAGGATGTCTGGCGGACGATGCTGCACACGCTGCCCGCGCACGCTGCGGTCACTGAGCTGCTGTCCCGCCTGCGCGCCGCCGCCGAACCGGGCGGGACGGACGCCGCCGCGCCGGGGCTGGAAGGGGAGATCGTGCTGGAGGCGGTGTCCTACCGCCACGCTGACGACGGCGCGGCGACCCTGCACGCGGTGAGCGCGGCGATTCCGGCGCGGGTCATCACGGCGGTGGTCGGTCCGTCCGGCGCGGGCAAATCGACGCTGGTCGACCTTCTGCTCGGACTGACGGCGCCGGCCGGCGGGCGCATCCTGGTTGACGGGCAGCCGCTCGACGGCACGGCGCGGCGAGCCTGGCGCCGCCGCATCGGCTATGTGCCGCAGGACAGCTTCCTGTTCCACGAGAGCGTCCGCGCCAACCTGACGCTCTGGGACGTCTCCATCGACGAGACGCGGCTGTGGGCGGCGTTGGAGCGGGCCGCCGCCGCGGACTTCGTGCGGGCGCTGCCGCACGGCCTGGACACCGTCGTCGGTGACCGCGGCGCGACGCTGTCCGGCGGCGAGCGCCAGCGGCTGGCGCTGGCCCGTGCGCTGCTGCGCGAGCCGGACCTGCTGATCCTCGACGAGGCGACCAGCGCGCTGGACGCCGAGAGTGAGCGCCGCGTGCTCGGCGCGCTGGAGGCGCTGCGCGGCCGCGTCACCGTCGTCGTGGTGGCGCACCGCGCCTCGACCGTGCGTGGGGCCGACCGAGTCGTGGTGCTGGACGGCGGCCGGGTCGTGGCGGCCGGGTCGTGGAACGAGGTGGAGCGTTCCGCCGCCGGGCTGCTCGCCCGCCTGCAGTTGGTGCGCTAGGCTGCGGCATACCCAGGTATGCGTCCATAGGATGAATGGCGTGGTTGATGCTCAACCATTTGCGGCGGAGGCGGGGGACGTGGCACACTTGTCATCATTTCCACCGTGCCCTTCCGGACAGGCAGCATGATCGATCTTTCGACGCTGGTTCTCGACTCCTTCACGCCGCATGTCGGCACCGCCTTCGTGCTGCAACACCCCGAGGCGCAGGAGACGTTCACGCTGGTGAACGCGACGGCGCTGCCCTCGTACGACCACCCGATGAAGAAGCGCGACCCCTTCTCGCTGTTCTTCCATGGCAGCCGCACGGACATCCAGTTCAACCAGCAGATCCTGCCGCTGAAGCACGAGGCGATGGGAGAGCTGGAGATCTTCCTGGTCCCCATCGCGCGAAACGACGACGGCACGATCCGCTACCAGGCGGTGTTCAACTGAACAGAAGGAAGGGGGCCGCGAGGCCCCCTTCGCCGTTTCGCGGTGGGTGCGGGCTTACGCCGGCTCCCACTCCATGAGCCAGTACGGGCCGGTCTGGCTGATGTCCCGGAAGCCTACGCGCGCGTAGAGGCGCTTGGCAGGGTTTTCCTGCTCGACGTGGATGCTGACCTTCTTGCCCTCGGCGCGGGCCTCCTCCTGCACGGCGGTGAGGAAGGCGGTGCCGAAGCCCTTGCCGCGCGCTTCGGGCAGGAAGGCGATGTCGACCACGCGCAGGTCCGAGTGATGGCCACGGTCGAGGAGCAGGCGGCCGACCGGCTCGCCGTTCCGCTCGACGATGAAGAAGTCGGAGCGGGTGTAGTGGGTGGTGTAGTGATGGTGCTGCTTGCTGTACTGGTCCTCCAGGAAGGCGAGGCGGAACTCGTCGTCCCATTGCGGAACGCGCTGCACCTCTTCCCAGCGCAGGGAAACGTAGAGGCGGCACAGGAACGGCACGTCCTCCTCCGTCTGCCGACGGAGGAGGACGCCCTGGCCAACGAGGACGGCCGGAACGGCGAAGGGTCGCCGATCCGGCACGTCGGAAGCTGCGATCGCGTTGTCGGTCATCAGGCCTTCAGCGGGTATTCGCCGTACGTGCAGATGCAGAAGTTCATCACCAGGAACGGCTGCCGGTTCTCGTGCGGCCCGCCGCCGCCCACCACGCCGACCATCTGCGGCGCCAGGGTGGTGTCGTAGGCGTCGGTGTTGGTGTAGTCGAGCTGGCTGTTCGTGCGCGCTATGCGCGACGCGGTGGTCGGGGTGTTGGTCAACTGCGCAACGGTGGCGCTGACGGCATTCAGCGTGTGCTGGTGGGCCGGCATCTGCGTCTGCAGCAGCGTCACCGCGGTAGCGCCGAAGCTCTTGCCGAAGGCGCGGCTGGTCAATCCGGGGCTCTGACCCGTGTTGCACACCGCGCTGCCCATGAGGTTCGGCAGCTTGAACGTGCTCTGGCCGTCACCGCCGAACTGAACCCCGAGGATGGTGTAGAGCACCTGGAACTGCATGATCTGCAGCGTCTGGCCGTTGCACTGCGCCCAGTTCTGCGGCGGGAAGTTGAAGCCGAAGATCCGGATCTCTCCGTAGAAGGCATCCATTGTCCGGGTCTCCCCTCAGTTCGGCCGCGTGGGGTAGTTCCCCAGGATGGCCATGATGAAGCTGATCGCGGTGGTGATCATGCAGTTGTTGTGCGACTGGCCGCCGCCGGTGAACGTCACGGCCTTGGTATCGAACTGGATGGCGGGCGACGTCGGCGGCACCACGGTGGTGTAGAGTCCGTTCAGCGTACCGCTGGGCTGCACCTGCCCGTACACCACGGTCGGCCCGGCCACCGTCGTCGTTGCGTTCGTGGTCGTGGCGTAGATCGGATGCGTGTGCGCCGGCATCTCGGCGTTGACCAGGGTGTGATTCTCCTCACCGCCGGTCTGGCCGATGGTGCGCGCGGTCAGCGGCGGATTGGTGGTCGTGTTGGTGCCCTGGCCGACGGGGACGCGGCCGCGCAGGTCGGGCGCGTTGAAGGTGTTCACGCCGTCGCCGCCGTAGGTCACGCCGATCAACGAGAACAGCGCCTGGTTCTGCTGGACGCTCAACGACTGGCCGTTGCAGAGGATCCAGTCCTCGGGGTTGTAGTTGCCGGCGAACATGCGGATTTCGCCGAGAAAGCAATCGGACATGTGTGTTCCTCCGAATCTCCGGGGGCGCCGGGGATCACTGACGCGGCGGGAAGAGGCCCAGGGTGGCGATGCAGAAGTTCATGACCGCGAACGGCTGCATGTTGTTGTGCGCACCGCTCGCGCCCTCGATGGAGCAGGTATCCGACGCAAGGGCCGTCAGCGGCGAGGTCGCGGGCGCATAGATGTTCACCGTCGCCGTGGAACCGGTCGGTACGCCGACGGTGGCTGGCAGCCCGCTCTTGGCGATGGCGAAGTTGCCCTTCGTGCCGCCCAGTGCATTCACGGCGTGGTTGTGCTGCGGCAGGTTGTTGATCGTCAATGTGACCGTCTCGGCGCCACCGGTTTGGCCGTTCTGGTAGGAGAACCCGTCCTGACCGACGCCCAGGTGAATCGGCGTGCGGCCGCGCAGGTCCGGCAGGTTGAACGTGGTGCTGCCATTGCCGCCGAACGTCTGGCCGAGCAGCGCGTTCAGCGCCGCGTTCTGCTGTATGGGCAGCGACGTGCCGTTGCACAGAGCCCAGCCGTCGGGCGCCCAACTCCACGGAAATATGCGCACTTCACCCAAGAAGGGATCCACGATTGCCTCCCTCGATCATGCTGTAACCAGCCGGCGGCAGGTATTGCGGCGCCGATCTGCAACTAAAGCAGATCAGAGAAACCGAAGCGGGTCCACCCTATATACGACAATTGGTTTATTCTCATGCGGATGCATACTATGTTATGTGCTCGCCTCCACACTCCGGGCTCGTGACGGTTGTGGTTTGTCCGGTTATTGCGTTTTGCCGATGGCCGTGCGGCGGTGCCCCGGCGAATCGGCGGCACTGCCGTGCCACGATCCGCCGTTGCGCGGCGTGCGCGATTTACACGCTATGCCTGATGTGTTATGCGTGTGGGCTGCGACCGCGTAGCGTATGGAGACGATTTTGGAACACGGTGCTTTCAAGAAGGAGGCCGAGGCTGCGTGTGGACCGGAATCCACGGGCCGCAAGCCGTGGAGCGCACCGGTTCTGACCGTGTCGCCCATTGCCGGCGCCACAATGGTGAACGCCACTGGCAGTGATGATGATGGAACCTACGGTGTAGGTTCGGCATCCTGAGGCGCTTTGAAGCGGTCACGCCGGGTAAGTGGCTGTGGTCGTCGTTGGCGGATCATAGCGATCCGCGGGTGGCTGGATGAGCGGATTCGCAGGGTTTGTGCAGCTTGGCGCCGGGAGCGTGCCGCCGGGCACCGAAGAACGTTTGATCCACGGCATCAGCGGTGCTGGCTTGGCCAAGCCAAAGGTGCACCGCATCCAGAACGCCGTCTTCGTCTTCCGTCAACGCGTCGTTTACCCGGAAGACCGCTGGGAAAGACAGCCGTCGGTAGGACCCGGCGTGGTGTCGATGTTCGATGGCCGGCTCGACAATCGGGCTGAGTTGCTCGACGCGCTCGGGCTGCGCAGTCGCGTGGACGATCCGATTCCCGACGGCCGCTTGGCCCGGATCGCGTACGAGCGCTGGGAGGAGGCGGCGGTGCCCCGGCTTCTCGGCGATTTCGCCTGGGCCGTATGGAACAGCCGCGCCCGCCGTCTCATGCTCGCCCGCAACCATGACTGGCATCGCGCCCTGTTCTTCAGCCGCGGGGCCGGCTTCATCGCGTTCGCCACGGGGTACCGGCCGCTGCTGGCGCTGCCCGAGGTACCGCGGGACGTGGATGAAGTGGCCGCCTTCGACCTTCTGCTCACGTGCCCGGATGAGAGCGAGCGGAGCTTTTATAAGAGCATTTCCTGGGTGATACCTGCCGGTCGGGTGGTGGCGGATGCGGACGGTGTCCGCCAGGATCGGGTTTGGGAACCGGTGAGACAGCCCACCTTGCGGCTGCGGCGGGACGAGGACTACGTCGAAGCCGCGCGGGCGGTGTTCGAGGATGCGGTTGCCTGCCGACTGCGCAGCAGCGGCCCCGTCGTGTGCTCGATGAGCGGCGGGCTCGATTCCAGTGCGATTGCCGCCACGGCGGCCCGGCGCCTGCCGGAGGCTGCCGTCCACGGATTGACGGTCGTGCCGACGCCGGGCGAGACCCTGCACAACCCGTTGAGTCAGTACGGCGACGAACGGCCGTACGTGCAGGCCTTGGGGCGTCGTTACCCGAACCTTCTCGTGGAATGTCTGGAGAGCCGTGCGGCAGCGGAGTTCGAACTGGATCCAACCGCCATGTTCCTGCATGGACAGGTGCCGGTCCGGTCGCCGTCAAACGCCGGCTGGTTCCAGGTGATCCATCGCCGCGCGTCGGAACTGGGCGCCACGACATTGATCGTTGGAAGCCTTGGGAACCTGACCTTCAGTGCAACCGGCATGAACCGTCTTTCGCTGTTGCGGCGCGACGGCGCGTGGGGTGCGTTCGCGTGGGAGATGGCCGCGCTGCGATGGACCCATCCCCACAAGTGGGCGGGCCTCATGCGGTATCATGCGTTGGCTTTGCTGCCCGACGCGCTTTCTTCGGGTCTGCGGCGCTGGTGGCGGCGGTGGCGCGGCAGGGTTCCGCCCTGGTGGCAGAACAGCCTCGTCAATCCCGATGTCATCCGCGACCCGCTGCTGGAGGAACGGTTCAAGATCAACGCCTCCCCCATGCAAGATGTCAATCAGCCGGGCGGACGCATCGCGGCGATGCGATACCACATTCTGCGTTCGCGCATGCAGGTGGAGGGCTACGCCGTGTTGCGCAGCCATTCCGGTCTCACCTGGTCCGATCCATTTGCCGACCGCCGCGTCATCGACTTCTGCCTGTCCTTGCCGGAGGATCAGTTCCTGCGCAGCGGGCGGACACGGGCGCTGGCGCGCCGCGCCTTCGCCGACCGCCTGCCTCCCGAGATCCTGCACAATCCCCTCCGCGGGGCGCAGAGCAGCGACTGGCACCGCCGCATCCTGCCGCACCGGGACCGGTTGGCAGCCGAACTGGAGCGCGTGCAGACGTCGGCGCTGGCCGCCCGCCTTCTCGACCTGCCGCGCATGAAGCGGATGCTCGATTCCTGGCCCTCCGACCCCCGGCAATTCATCGGGGAAGCCGCCCATCACCGGCTTCTGGTCGCGCGCGCGCTGCACCTTGGCCAGTATCTTCGCTGGATCGAAGGCGGCAACCTGTAGCCGGGGCCAGCCGTCTCAGGCGCCGTGGGCCGCGGCGATGGCGGAGACCGTCGCGTCCAGCGCGTCGAGAGCGCGCGCCCGGCACAGCCTGTAGGAAGGAAGCACCGCCAGCCGCATGACGGCCGACAGCATCGGCTTCCGCAGGCCCATGCGCAGCGCGAGCGGACCCCTGTAAACCGCCCCGATCAAGCTGTCCACGGAGGCGATTCCCCTCAATCGCTCGATCCGGGGGCAACCGGCGCCGTCGTGAGTGGACAGGTGATAGATCGCCGCCAACGGCAGCGGTTCCACTTGCCGGAGCGTACCCATCGCGACGTGCAGCTTGTCCGGATCTGTCCGGTTGATGTCGGGGGGGACGGTCGGCAGCCCCAACTCCACGGCGGCGTCCCGCTTCAGCTTGACACGCGGAACGGACGGCAGCACCGGAAAGCCGGGAATCCGCGTGTCCACCACCGTCACGTCGTCGGCCAGTGCCGGAAAGCCGCGACGCAGGAAGGCGCCGACCAGGGTCGACTTTCCCTCACCGGACTCGCCGGAGAAGGCCACGGCCCGCCCACCGATGGCGACGCATCCCGCGTGCAGCGGCAGCAGCCCGCGCTGGTGGCAGAGAAGGCCAAACGCGGTGCCGAGCAGGAAGACGCGCAGGTCCACCTCATTGGTGCCGGGACATGGTCTTATCGTGACCCGTCGCCCGGCCTCTACGGCGTACGTGGCGACGCCCGGCACGGAGAATCGGTGCGCGCCGGCGCCCGAGACCTGCGGCGGCGCCGCGGTCTGCGCCGGCCCGTCGGACGCCGCTTCCATGCGGAACTCGACGTCCGGCACCCGGGCATCGCCGATCCACGGAAGCAATTCAGGCACCGGCAGGTCGGAGGCGATCTTAAGTCCGCACAGCGTATAGATCATGCCCGGAAGACCGCGATCCATGCGAAGGCCGCACGCTCCGCGCCACCGCTGACCGTCACCTCGCCGGAGCGGCTCCAGGCGTGCGCCTCGATGGCGCCGGCGCGCCGGGCGACGCCGAAATGCACCTCGGCCGCCAGCCCGCGCCGCCGCAGCATGACGGCCGCCGCTGCCGCCTGCGGCAGGCACACGGCGGGGAAGGGCAGGTTGCGGCTGGCCCGCGCCACCGCACGCCTTACAGCCCGCGCCACGGTGGCGTCGATGCCGCCCGACGCCTTGCCCGGCTCGCGCAGGCCGAGCAGCCGCATCACCCGTGCGAAGGGCAAGGCCTTCAGCAGCGCGCAGACCAGCGTCAGGGTAACGACGGCTTCCAGGGCCAGCCGCCGTTCCGCCGCCGGAAGCCGCAGGAAACGCCCGGCGCGCCGCATCAGCAGGCCTCCACCAGCCCTTGCTCGGACAGGCTCGAGAGGAGCGCCAGCACGTCGCGCTCGATGGTGGCCGGGTCCGCGTCGTAGTCCCGCGACAGCGTGTCCGCCAGTTCGGCCGCCGTTGCCGGCGCCTCCAGCCGCTTCCATATGTCGGTGCCGATGGCGTCCAGGCCGAAATACACGCCCTTCTCGACGTCCATCATCACCATCTCGCCGTCCACCTCGGCGGCGAGCACGTCGGCGGCGCGCCTGAGGCGCGTGGTGCGGTCGAGCGGGACTCCGCTTGGCGAGGGCATGGGGGACCTGGATGATCTTTTGCGCGAACAACCATATTCGCAAGCGCCCATTCCGGCTGTCAAGGAACGGGGGCGGGACATCTTGCGTCCGGGGGGGGGCCTCGGCTAGCGTCGGGGCCGTTTTTCCTGGGAGGGCGGCATGAAGGCGCGCGTGAAGTGGGTGGACGGCATGATGTTCGTCGGCGAGTCCGGCAGCGGCCACGCCGTGGTCATGGACGCCGCCCCGGCGGTCGGCGGCCGCGACCTCGGCATCCGACCCATGGAGATGCTGTTGCTGGGCATGGGCGGCTGCTCGTCCATCGACGTGCTGATGATCCTGAAGAAGGGCCGCCAGACGGTCACCGACTGCTGGGTCGAGCTGGAGGCCGAGCGCGCCGAGACCGACCCGAAGGTGTTCACGACGATCCACGCCCACTTCGTGGTGACGGGCCGCAACCTCGACCCGGCGAAGGTGGAGCGCGCCATCGCGCTGTCGGCGGAGAAGTACTGCTCGGCCTCGGTGATGCTGGGCGCCATGGCCCGGATCACCCACGACTTCGAGGTGCGCGAGGACGCCTGAGGCTCAGTGCGGCAGCGCCAGCAGCCCGGCGATACCGTCCAGCGTGCCGCGGTGCCGGCGCCAGCGCAGGCCGCGCTCGTCCACCTCGAACAGGCGGACGAAGGGGGTGCGCGGCAGGATCGGGTCCAGGTGGACCTCGACGATGTCGGCGCCCGACGGGCAGGTGTCGATCAGTGGGTCGGCGGATTCGAAGTCGCGCCCGCTGCGCAGGCAGCGCTCGGCGAAGCGCTCCAGCAGCTCCGACGCGGAGTCGGAATCGCGCAGCGGGCGAAGCTCGGAAATCACCTGCGGCATGCCGCGGAATCCCGCCAGGAACAGGCCGGCGGCGTGCTGGGGGTCGTGCACCACCAGCTTGATGGGGCTGCGTCGCATGGGGGCGGTCCTCACAGGCGGATGTCGATCGAGAACAGGGCCAGGTCCACCGCCGCGTAGGTGGGCCGCCGGGCCAGCGCCGCGCGCAGCAGGCCGGTGAGGGGTGTGAAGAGCTGACGCATCGCCGTGTCCTCCGCCGAACAGGTGTGTCGCCGCCGCTTATGCCCCGTGCATTGTGACAGTTTCCATCGCGCCCCGGCCGTCATGGGTCGTCACAAAACCGCAAGACGCGTCTGCTATAGGTTGCGCTCCCCGCCCCCGCGCCGGAGCCGACGATGGGCCTGCCGATCCTGGACACGCTGGACGACGACGACGCGCCTTCGCTCCCGGTGATGGAGCGGTGGCGGCGGGTCCTGGCCGGGGTGGAGTACGCCTTCCAGCCCATCGTGCAGATGCGCTCCGGGCGCTGCCACGGCTACGAGGCGCTGATGCGCGGGCTGGAGCGTACGCCCTACGCCGATCCCGGTGCGCTGCTCGACGCCGCCTGCGCGCAGGGCGTGCTGGTGGAGGTGGAGGCGGCGCTGCACGCCAGGGCCATCGAGGCCTACTGCGCGCTGGACGGCTGGCTGGGCGCCAAGCTGTTCCTCAACGTCGACGCCCGCGCGGTGGGGGTGAGCCCGCTCCTGTGGCTGCCGGTGCTGGAGCGCTTCCCCGACCTCGCCGTGACCTTCGAGATTTCCGAGCGCAAGGAACTGCAGCCCGAGATCGGCATCGAGGCGATGATCGAGCAGTACCGGCGCGGCGGGCTTGGCGTTGCGCTCGACGACTTCGGCGTCGGCTACGCCGGGCTGAAGCTGCTGTACGAGGCGAAGCCGGACTACGTGAAGGTGGACCGCTTCTTCGTCGCCGGCATCGACCGCGACATGCGCAAGCGCGCCATCGCCAACGCGCTGATCAGCTACGCGCACGCGCTGGGCATCCTGACGCTGGCCGAGGGCATCGAGACGGAGGCCGAGTTCTACGCCTGCCGCGACCTGGGCTTCGACTTCGCCCAGGGCTACCTGATCGCCCGCCCGCGCACCGGCATGACGGAGCTGCCGCTCTCCAGCCCGGTGGTCGAGGCGCTCAACCGCAACGACCGCCGCCGCGGCGCCGACAGCCGCCAGCGCGTCTACGAGGTGATGGAGCGGCTGGAGCCGCTGCCGGTCGGCTCGCCGAAGACGGCGCTGCTCGACTACTTCAGCGGCAGCGGCGCGCCGCCGGTCGCCCCGGTGGTGGACGACCACCGCCGCCCGCTCGGGCTGGTGCGCGAGCGCGACCTGAAGCGCTTCGTCTACACCCGCTTCGGCGGCGAGCTGCTGCGCAACAAGGGGGTGGGCGGCAACCTCGCCGACCTCGTGGCGCGCAGCCCGGTGTGCGACATCGCCACGCCGCTCGACCAGGTGATCGAGGCCTTCTCGGCGGAGGAGGCGACGGACGGGATCATCATCATCGAGGGCGGGGAGTACGCCGGCTTCCTGTCGTCGGCCGCGCTGATCCGGCTGGTGCACGAGCGCAACCTCGCGGTGGCCGCCGACCAGAACCCGCTGACCCGCCTGCCCGGCAACACCGCCATCGTCCGCCACATCGAATCCGTGCTGGAGGACCGCGAGCGGCCGCACGTGCTGGCCTACCTCGACTTCGACAACTTCAAGCCGTTCAACGACACCTACGGCTTCCGCCAGGGCGACCGCGCCATCCTGATGTTCAGCGAGCGCCTGAAGGCCCTGGCCGGTGCCGGCGGCGCCTTCGCCGGGCACGTCGGCGGCGACGACTTCTTCCTGGCGGTCAGCGGCCTGGAGGAGGCGGAGGTGTGCGCCCGTCTGGCCGAGCTGGTGGCCCGCTTCCGCTCCGACGCGGAGAGCCTGTACGACGCGGACACGCGTTTGGCCGGCCGGCTGGTCGCCAACGACCGCTACGGCAACCCGCGCGAATTCCCGCTGCTGTCGGTGAGCGGGGTGGCGGTGGTGCTGCCGCCCGGCGCGCAGGGCCTGACCCCGGACGCCATCAACGCCACCATCGCCGCCAACAAGGAACACGCCAAGAGCAGCGCCGAGAAGCTGCACGTGGTGCGGCTGGGGTGATGCAATGCGCCCTCTCCCGGCCGGGCCGGGAGAGGGAGGGGACCCAGGCGCAGCTTGGGGAGGGTGAGGGCGGCGGCTTCGCGGAAACAGCCCGCCCCCACCCCAGCCCTCCCCCAGCAGGGCTGGGGGAGGGGGCTACACCCGCTCGATCACCGCGGCGATGCCCTGGCCGATGCCGATGCACATGCTGACCAGCGCGTAGCGCCCGCCGGTCCGTTCCAGCTGGCGCAGCGCCGTCAGCGCCAGCCGTGCGCCGCTCGCCCCCAGCGGATGGCCGACGGCGATGGCGCCGCCGTTGGGGTTCAGGCGCGGGTCGTCGCCGGCCAGATCCAGCAGCCTGGCGCAGCCCAGCACCTGGGTGGCGAACGCCTCGTTGATCTCGATGACGTCCATGTCCGTCAGCGTCAGGCCGGCGCGCTCCAGCGCCTTGCGGCAGGCGGGCACCGGGCCGAGGCCCATGGTGCGCGGCTCGACGCCGGCGACGGCGCCCGCCAGGATGCGGCCGCGCGGCTTCACCCCGGCGCGCTCCCCGGCCGCGAGGCTGCCGACGAGCAGCGCCGCCGCGCCGTCGTTGAGGCCCGAGGCGTTGCCGGCGGTGACCACGCCGTCCGCGGCCAGCGGGCGCAGCCTGGTCAGGGCGGCCATGTCGGTGTCCGGGCGCGGGTGCTCGTCCTCCGCCACCACGACGGGCGGCGCCTTGCCGCGGGCGGGCAGGGTGATGGGGGTGATCTCGCCGGCGAAGAAGCCGGCCTCCTGGGCCGCGGCGTATTTCCGCTGCGAGGCGTGGGCGAAGCGGTCGCTCTCCTCGCGGCCGATGCCGAGGTCGTGCGCGATGTTGTCGGCGGTCTGCGGCATGGTGTCGGCACCGAACGCCGCGGTGATTTTCGGGTTCGGGAAGCGGGCGCCCATGGTGGTGTCGAAGATCGCCGTCTCCCGCGCGAACGCGCTCTCCGCCTTGGCGAGCACGAAGGGGGCGCGGGTCATGCTCTCGACGCCGCCGGCCACGAACAGCTCGCCCTCGCCGGTGCGCACGCAGCGTGCCGCGTCCATCACCGCCGCGAGCCCGCTGCCGCACAGCCGGTTGACCGTCAGCCCGCCGACCGCGACGGGCAGGCCGGACAGCAGCGCGGCGTGGCGGGCGACGTTGCGCGAGTCCTCGCCCGCCTGGCAGGTGCAGCCGGCGATCACGTCCTCGACGGCCTCAGGGTTGAAAGCGGACCGCTGCATCAGCGCGGTGATGACCGCGGCGAGCAGGTCGTCCGGCCGCACCTTCGCCAGCGCGCCGCCGTGCCGGCCGAAGGGGGAGCGCAGTCCGTCGTAGAGGTAGGCGTCCGTCATGTCAGGCCTCGAGCGTGGTCAGGGGCACGGAGAGCAGGGCGCGGCGTTTCAGCCACGGGCTCGGGCGGTAGCGTGGGTCGCCGGTGAAGGCGTGCAGGGCATCCAGCACCTCCAGGATGCGGTGGGCCCCAAGCCGGTCGCCGAAGGCCAGCGGCCCGTGCGGGTAGCCGAGGCCGAGCGGCACGGCGCGGTCGATGTCCGCCGGGCTGGCGATCCGCTGCTGGGCGATGTCGCAGCCGATGTTGACGATCATCGCCACCACGCGCTGCGCCACGAATCCCGGGCTGTCGTGGATCACCGTCACCGCCTCGCCACGGGCCAGCGCCGCGTGCACCGCGTCGCGCACCGCCGGATCGGTGACCGGGTTGGTCATCAGCGTGCGCCGGCCGTCCAGCCCGAACAGCGTGTCCACCGCCACCGTGCGCCGCGGGTCCAGGTCCTCGGCCAGCGCGGCGGTGGTGCAGTCCTCGCCGAGCGGGGCGACGATGCAGGCGGCGTGCGCGGAGGGGCGGTCGCCGGTCTCGATCTCCAGGCCATCCAGCACCCGCATCAGCAGCCCGGCGCCCTCGGCGTTGCGCATCCCGATCCACAGCGGGCGCGGCGCCGCGTCGGGGGGCGGCGCCTCCGGCGGCAGCAGCGGCCTGCCGTTCTCGTAGGCGTAGAAGCCGCGCCCGGTCTTGCGGCCGAGCAGGTTCGCCGCCACCAATTGGCGCGGCAGCACCGAGGGGCGGTAGCGCGGCTCCTGGTAGAACTGGCCGTACAGCGATTCCATGACGGCGTGGCTGACGTCGATGCCGATGAGGTCGAGCAGCTCGAACGGCCCCATGCGGAAGCCGGCGGCGCCGGTGAGGATGCGGTCGATGGCGGCGCAGTCGGCCACGCCCTCGCCGAGGATGCGCAGCGCCTCGGTGCCGTAACCGCGGCCGGCGTGGTTGACCAGGAAGCCCGGGGTGTCCTTGGTGACCGCCGTGACGTGCCCCATGCGGGCGCCCAGGCCGGCCAGCGCCTCGGTGACCGCGGGGGCGGTCAGCACGCCCGGCGCCACCTCGACGATCCTCATCAGCGGGACCGGGTTGAAGAAGTGGAAGCCGGCGACCCGCTCCGGCCGGCGGCACGCCGCGGCGATGGCCGTCACCGACAGCGACGAGGTGTTGGTGGCGAGCACGCACTCGTCGCCCACGACCGCCTCCAGCCCGGCGAACAGCGCGCGCTTGGCCTCCAGGTCCTCGACGATCGCCTCGACCACCAGGGCGCACTGCGCGAAGTCCGGCGCGTCGGGCGCCACCGGCGTGACGCGGGCCTTGGCGGACGAGGCGGCGTCGGCGGTGAGCTTGCCCTTTTCGGCCAGCCGGTCGAAGGCGGCGTCGAGGGCGGCCACGGCCTCTTCGGCGGCGCCCGGCCGGGCGTCGGCGAGGATCACCGAGACGCCGGCCGCCGCGGCGATCTGCGCGATGCCGCGCCCCATGGTGCCGGTGCCGACGACGCCCATCACCAGGGCATCGGAATGCGGGTCGAACATTGGCGTCGTCTCCTTTCCCTCCCTCGCCTCCGGCGGGGGAGGGAGGGACCCAAGCGGAGCTTGGGAGGGTGGGGGCTACGGCTTTTGGGCAGGGCGTTGCCCCCACCCAACCCTCCCCCAGCGGGGCTGGGGGAGGGTTACGGTTTGTTACCGCCCCTCGTACTTCGGCTTCCGCTTCTCGATGAAGGCCTGCATGCCCTCCTTCTGGTCGCGGGTGTCGAACAGCAGCTGGAACGCCTTGCGCTCCAGCATCAGCCCGGTGGAGAGCGGCGCGTCCATGCCGGCCAGCAGGACTTCCTTGATCTGCATGACCGCGACCGGCGGCATGGCGGCGATGGTCTCGGCGGTCTTCAGGGCGGTGTCCAGCACCTCGGCGTCCGGCACCACCTGGCTGACCAGGCCCATCGCGTCCGCCTCGCGGGCGGAGACCGGCTTGCCGGTGAGGATCATCATCATCGCCTTGAACTTGCCGACCGCACGGGTCAGGCGCTGGGTGCCGCCGGCGCCCGGCATGATGCCGACGCGGATCTCCGGCTGACCGAACTGCGCGCCCTCGCCGGCGATGATGATGTCGGCGTGCATCGCCAGCTCGCAGCCGCCGCCGAGCGCGAAGCCGTTCACCGCCGCAATCACCGGCTTCGGGCACGCCGCGATGGCCTGCCACAGCAGGTGCGCCTGACGCAGCAGCATGTCCGCCGCCCCAACGCCCGCCATCTCCTTGATGTCGGCGCCGGCGGCGAAGGCGTTCTGGTCGCCGGTCACGACGATGGCGCGCACGTCGGCGTCCTTGGCCAGGTCGGTGAACGCCTCGGCCAGCAGCACGCGTACACGGCCGTTCAGGGCGTTGCGTGCCTCCGGCCGGTTGATCCGCACCAGCGCCACGCCGTCCCGCGGCCGTTCGACCAGCACTTCGCTCACCGCGTTCCTCCCTCTAATTTCGTAGTACGAAACTGAGTTTCATTTCTGTTGACACGCACCGTAGCGTCGGAGCAGGATCGCTGCAACACAAAACAATCCGGCTGACGAAGCGCCGGAGGCCCGGCAGGGAGCGGGCGAACCCCATGCGAAAGCGCGACGCGATTCCGGGCGCGGCCGACCTCGCCCCCGACGTGGCCCAGCACGAGGACAAGGATCCGAGATTCGTGACGGCGCTCGCCCGCGGCCTGGACGTCCTGCGCGCCTTCCGCCGCGGCGACCCGCCGCTCGGCAACCAGGAACTGGCGGAGCGCACCGGCCTGCCGAAGCCGACCATCTCGCGGCTGACCTACACGCTGTCCACGCTGGGCTTCCTGGTCTATGACGCCAAGGCGGGCAAGTACCGGCTGGGCACGCCGGTGCTGGGGCTGGGCTACACGGCGCTGTCCGGGCTGGGCGCGCGGGCGGTGGCGCGGCCCTTCATGCAGGAGCTGGCGGACCACTCGAAGCTCCAGGTGGCGCTGGGCGCGCGCGACCGGATCAGCATGGTCTATCTGGAGATCTGCCGCGGCGACGCCCCGGTGATCCTGCCGCTCGACGTCGGCTCGCACATCAAGCTGGGCACCACCGCCATGGGCCGCGCCTACCTCGCCGGCCTGCCGGAATCCCAGCGTTCCGCCTTGCTGCAGCACATCGAGGAGCACGAGGGGCCGCGCTGGCCGCAGGTGCGCGACGGCGTCCTGGCCGCGGTCGAAGAGTACCGCACCAAGGGCTACGTCACCTCCATCGGCTCCTGGAAGACGGAGGTGAACGCCGTCGGCGTGCCGCTGGTGCCGCACGACGGTTCGCCGGTGCTCGCCTTCAACCTCGGCGGCCCGGCCTTCCTGGCCGATCCCAAACGGCTGGACGACGATTTCGGCCCGCGGCTCGCCGCGATGGTGCGCCGGATCGACGCCGCCCTCTTCAACGCCTGACACCGGAGACGAACCCGATGGCCCTCGACGCCGACACGTTGCAGCAGCTCCTCGACACGGTGGGGCGGTTCGTGCGCGAACGCCTCGTGCCGCTGGAGCACACGGTGGCCGACGACGACGCCATCCCCGAGGAGATCGTCGCCGAGATGCGCGAACTCGGCCTGTTCGGCCTGTCGGTGCCGGAGGAGTACGGTGGGCTCGGCCTGACCATGGCGGAGGAGGTGCAGGTCGCCTTTGAGCTGGGCGGAACGTCGCCGGCCTTCCGCTCGCTGCTCGGCACCAACAACGGCATCGGCTCGCAGGGGATCGTGATCGACGGCACGCCGGAGCAGAAGGCCAGGTACCTGCCGAAGCTGGCGTCCGGCGAGATCATCGGCTCCTTCGCGCTGACCGAGCCGGAGGCCGGGTCCGACGCCGGCAGCCTGCGCACATCGGCTCGGCGCGACGGCGACCATTACGTGCTGAACGGCACCAAGCGATTCATCACGAACGCGCCGGAGGCCGGCCTGTTCACCGTCTTCGCCCGCACCGACCCGGAGAGCCGCGACGCCAAGGGCGTCAGCGCCTTCCTGGTGGAGGCCGGCACCCCGGGCCTGACCGTGGGCAAGCTCGACAGGAAGATGGGGCAGAAGGGCGCGCACACCGCCGACGTGATCTTCGAGGACTGCCGCGTGCCGGCGGCGAACATCATCGGCGGCAAGGAAGGCCAGGGCTTCAAGACCGCCATGAAAGTGCTGGACCGCGGCCGGCTGCACATCGCGTCCGTCTGCGTCGGGGTGGCGGAGCGGCTGATCCGCGACAGCCTCGCCTACGCGATGGAGCGCAAGCAGTTCGGCCAGCCGATCGCCGAGTTCCAGCTGGTGCAGGCGATGCTCGCCGACAGCCGGACCGAGGCCTACGCCGGCCGCTGCATGGTGCTGGAGACGGCGCGCCGGAAGGACGCCGGCGTGGACGTCTCGACCGACGCGGCCTGCTGCAAGCTGTTCTGCTCGGAGATGGTGGGGCGCGTCGCCGACCGGGCGGTGCAGGTGCACGGCGGCGCCGGCTACATCGCCGACTACGGGGTGGAGCGCTTCTACCGCGACGTCCGGCTGTTCCGCATCTACGAGGGCACCAGCCAGATCCAGCAGCTCGTCATCGCCCGCAACATGATCCGCGAGGCCGCGTGACCCCGGAGCAAGCCATCGTGGACGCGCTGCCGCGGCGGATCAGTCATCCGCCGCTGGCCTGGGCCGCGACGACGCCCGACGCGCCGGCCCTGCGCGAGGGCGACACCGAATGGACCTATGCGCGGCTCGGCGCGGCGGTGCGCCGGATGGCGGACCACATGGCCAAGCTGGGCGTGCGCGGCGGCGACCGGGTGATGCTGGTCGGCGAGAACGGGCTGGCGCTGGTGACGCTGATGCTGGCGGCGAGCGAGCTGGACGCGTGGCCGGCGATCATCAACGCCCGTCTGTCGGAGCGCGAGATCGACGGCATCCGCGACCACTGCCGGCCGTGCCGGGTGTTCTACACCGACGCCGTCTCGCCGGACGCCGCGGCGCACGCGGCACGGCACGGTGCGCGGCCGCTGGGCGACGCGGATCTGCCGCCGATGGCGGTCGGGCCGCTGCTGGAGGCCGAGCCGGAACCGGTGCACCCCGACAACGCGGGCCAGGTCGGCGCGCTGATCTACACCTCCGGCACCACCGGGCAGCCCAAGGGCGTGATGCTGTCGCACCGCGGGCTGCTGTTCGTGGCGGCGATCTCCGGCCGGCAGCGCGGCCTGAACAGCGCGGACCGCACCTACGGCGTGCTGCCGATCAGCCACGTGTTCGGCGTGGCGTCGACCTGCCTCGGCACCCTGTACGCCGGCGGCTGCCTGCACACGGTGCCGCGCTTCGATCCGAAGGTCGTGGTGCGGGCGCTGGAGGAGGACGGCGTCACCGTCCTGCAGGGCGTGCCCGCCATGTACGCCAAACTGGTCGAGCACATCCGCGCGACGGACAAGCCGCTGAACGCGCCGCGCCTGCGCTACCTGTCCTCCGGCGGGTCGGTGCTCGACCTGTCGCTGAAGCGGGACGTGGAGGCGACGTTCGGCCTGACGCTGCACAACGGCTACGGCCTCACCGAGTGCTCGCCGACGGTGACGCAGACGCGGCTCGGCAGCCCGCGCGCCGACACCTCCATCGGCCCGCCGCTGCCCTGCGTCGAGGTGCGCTTCGTCGACCACGCCACCGGCAGGGACGCGCCGCCCGGCGAGGTCGGCGAGCTGTGGGTGAAGGCGCCCAACGTGATGCTCGGCTACTACCGCGCGCCGGAGCTGACGGCGCAGGTGCTGACGCCGGACGGCTGGCTGAAGACCGGCGACGTGGCGCGGCTGGAGCCGGACGGCTGCCTGTCGGTGGTCGGCCGCATCCGCGAGATCATCATCCACTCCGGCTTCAACGTGTACCCGGAGGAGGTCGAGGGCGTGCTGGCCAGCCACCCGGCGGTGACGCTCGCCGCCGTCATCGGCCGGGACGTGGCCGGCAACGAGGAGGTGGTCGCCTTCGTGCAGCTCGCCCCCGGGCGGGAGGTCGCCGAGGCGGAGCTGAAGGCGTGGGCGGCGGAGCGGCTGGCGCCCTACAAGCGCCCGGCGCGCATCGTCGCCGTTCCGGCGCTGCCGGCCAGCCCGACGGGGAAGCTCAAGAAGGGGACGCTGCGCGAGATGGCGGAGGGGCTGCTTGCGCGGGGCATCCAAGAACAAAAGGGAGGAACGAACCAATGATCCGCAGGCTCACCGGGTTGGCCGCGACGGCGGCCGTTGCGCTCGCCATCGGCGTGGGCGTGGCCCAGGCGAAGGACTTCGTGCTGGGCGAGCAGTCGCCGCTGTCCGGCAATCTGGCCCGCGTCGGCCAGGGCATGCACGAGGGCATCTCCGTCGCCATCGACATGGCGAACAAGCAGTATGCCGGCAAGCACAGCTTCAAGCTGGAGACCATCGACGACGAGACCTCGCCGGCCAAGGCGGTGGCGGCGGTGGAGAAGCTGGCCGGCATGGGCGTGGTGGCGCTGACCGGCGGCTACGGTTCCAACATCATCGGCCCGGCGTCGGAGGCGGCCAACAAGGCGGGGCTGGTCTACATCACCTCGGGCGGCGTGACGCCGGAGCTGACGGAGCGCGGCCACAAGACCTTCTTCCGCATCAACAACACCGACGGCTACGCCACGGCGATGATCGGGCTGCTGGAGGAGATGAAGGCGAAGAAGGTCTCGGTCGTCTACCTGAACAAGGAGGCCACCTCCAACCTCGCCAAGTCGGTGCAGAAGACGCTGGCGGCCAAGGGCGTGACCGTCGGCATGCACGAGTTCGACGCTTCCACCAACGACTTCAAGCCGCTGGTCAACAAGGTGAAGCTGCAGGACCGGCCCGACGTCGTCGCCATGGTCGGCTACGAGAACGACTACGTCGGCATCCTGCGCGCCGCCAAGGTGCTGAAGCCCGACGTCAAGGCGATGGTCGGCGTGTGGTCGCTGGCCACCTCGCAGATGGCCAAGGAGTTCCCCGACCTGATGGAGAACGTCTACGGCACCTCCATGCTGCCCTACCCGGTGGAGTTCACCGCGCCCGAGGCGCAGGAGTTCGCCAAGACCTACAAGACGCTGTTCGGCAAGGAGCCGGACTATCTGGGCCAGTTCGGCTACGTGCAGACCAAGCTGCTGATCCAGGCGATCCTGCGCGCCGACGCGGCCGGCACCGGCATCGCGGACGAGCTGCGCAAGACCGACGAGCCGACGCTGATCGGCCGCGTGACGTTCAACGAGAAGGGCGACAACCCGAACTTCAGCCACCGCATGGGCCAGCACCAGAAGGGCAAGGTGGTGCTGGTCTGGCCGGCCGACGCGGCGAACGGGAAGGCCGTGTTCCCGGGCGTGCCGTGG
>NZ_JBOZRT010000148.1:0-19532 GCF_050789165.1 Azospirillum sp. | reverse complement strand
GATTACCAGGGTGATCCGGCGGCGGTGCAGGCCACGGCCGAGGAGATCGCCTACCTGTGCGCGGCGGCGGGCGAGTACTTCGCCACGCCGGTCCGCGTGCAAGACGTGGTGTGGAGCTATTCGGGGGTGCGGCCGCTGGTCGATGACGGCGCCTCGGCGGCGCAGGCGGCAACGCGCGACTACGTGCTGGCGCTGGACGTGCCGGAGGGCGGGGCGCCGCTGCTGAGCGTGTTCGGCGGCAAGATCACCACCTACCGCAAGCTCGCCGAGGCGGCGCTGGCGAAGCTCTCCCCCTTCCTGCCGGAGGCGCCGGCCGGCTGGTCGAGCCGGGCGCCGCTGCCAGGCGGCGACTTCCCGGTGGACGGCGTGTCCGCGCTGGGCGCCGAGCTGCGCGCCCGCTATCCGTTCGTGGCGCCCGAGCACATGGCGCGTCTGGTGCGCGCCTACGGCACGCGGGCCTGGGACCTGCTGGGCGACGCCACCGGCCCGGCCGACCTGGGGCGGCGCTTCGGGGCGGACCTGACGGAGGCGGAGGTCCGCTACCTGATGGCGGAGGAATGGGCGCAGACGGCCGAGGACGTGCTGTGGCGCCGCTCCAAGCTCGGCCTGCGGCTCGGCAAGGCGGAGGCCGACGCGCTGGGCGCGTGGATGGCCGAGGCGCGGGACGGCGTGCGGGCGCGGGTGGTGAACGGATAGGGCCGTACTTGCCCCCTCCCCCGCTCGCGCAGGGGAGGGGGCAACGCGGTCAGAACGTCACCACGCTGCGGATCGACTTGCCCTCGTGCATCAGGTCGAAGGCGTCGTTGATCTTCTCCAGCGGCATGACGTGGGTGATCAGGTCGTCGATGTTGATCAGCCCGTCCATGTACCAGTCGACGATGCGCGGCACGTCGGTGCGCCCGCGGGCGCCCCCGAAGGCCGAGCCCTTCCACACCCGTCCGGTGACCAGCTGGAACGGCCGGGTGGCGATCTCCGCCCCCGACGGCGCCACGCCGATGATCACCGACACGCCCCAGCCCTTGTGGCAGCACTCCAGCGCCTGGCGCATCAGCGTGGTGTTGCCGACGCACTCGAAGGTGAAGTCGGCGCCGCCCTTGGTCAGCGACACCAGGTAAGGCACCAGGTCGCCCTCGACCTCCTTGGGGTTCACGAAGTGCGTCATGCCGAACTTCTCGGCCATGGCGCGGCGCTCCGGGTTGATGTCGACGCCGACGATCATCTCCGCGCCCACCATGCGGGCACCCTGGATGACGTTGAGGCCGATGCCGCCCAGCCCGAACACCACCACCCGCGCGCCGGCGTGCACCTTGGCGGTCCAGATCACCGCGCCGAGGCCCGTGGTGACGCCGCAGCCGATGTAGCAGACCTTGTCGAACGGCGCGTCCTCGCGGATCTTCGCCAGCGCGATCTCCGGCGCCACGGTGTAGTTGGCGAAGGTGGACGTGCCCATGTAGTGCCACAGCGGCTGCCCACCCAGGCTGAAGCGGCTGGTGCCGTCGGGCATGACGCCGCGCCCCTGCGTCTCGCGGATCGCCTGGCAGAGGTTGGTCTTCTGGCTGAGGCAGTACTCGCACTGCCGGCATTCCGGCGTGTAGAGCGGGATGACGTGGTCGCCCTTCTTCAGGCTGGTGACGCCGGGGCCGACGTCCACCACCACGCCGGCGCCCTCGTGGCCCAGGATGCACGGGAACTTGCCCTCGCTGTCGAGGCCGGAGAGCGTGTAGGCGTCGGTGTGGCAGACGCCGGTGGCCTTGATCTCGACCAGCACCTCGCCGGCGCGCGGTCCTTCCAGTTGCACGGTCTCGATGCTCAGCGGCTTCGTCGCCTCGGTGGCGACGGCGGCGCGGACGTCCATGATGCTCCCTCTCCCTGATTGGTGCTTGCCTGTAAGCTTCGTTCGCACGCGCCGAAAAGAAAAGCCCCTCCGCGCCGGGAGGGGCCTCGTACTTTCTGGCACATGCCGGCTAGGTCAGCCGGCGCCGCCGTCGCTGGAGGTGTTCGGCTGCTCGGCGCGGCGGCGCAGTTCGTCGGCGGTCAGGCCGGCCGGGACGGCGCCGTCCAGCGTGCCGTCGCCGGGCGTGCGGCTGCGGTCCTGGCGCTGCTCGCCGGGAGCGGTTTCGGGGGCCTTGGCGGGGGTCTTGGGGGTGTCGGCCATCTGGGATCTCCCTGTTGGTCTTCCCCAAAGCAACACCGCCATGCGCGGGAGGTTTCGCACACGCCTTGAAACATTCGTACCCAGATGCTACCTATGGTCCTGTCGCGGGGCAAAAAAAGCCGCCGCCGACCTCCTCGAAACGCCATTCGGATCGGCAACGCCCCTTTGGTACGCTCAAGGGCGGCGAGCCCTCCCCCTCCTCTCCGACCGCGTGTGGCCTGGCCGCCTTGTTCCTGGCGCCGGCTCCGGGCCGGAGAGGTCCCCCCTCCGCATCGCCCGGCGATGCACGCCCGTCCGGCAGCGTTGAATGCCGACATCGTGTTGGTAACGTTGAGACTGTATGACCTTTGATTCCAAGCGGCGCCGCCGGGCGCCGAACGGCCCCCTGCACCCGCACGCCGCGGTGCACGGGGGCGGCACCCTTCTCCCCACCGTTCCCCCCGCCCCCCGTCGCCGTGCGCGCGGTCCCGTGCCGGGCGCCGACGAGGTGATCTTCCTGCCGTTGGGCGGCTGCTCGCGCATCGGCATGAACATGGCGCTGTACGGCCACGCCGGGAAATGGCTGATCGTCGATGCCGGCGTTGCCTTCATGGGCGACGAGGCGCCGGGCATCGACGCCGTGATGGCCGACCCCTCCTTCATCGAGGAGCGGATGGCCGACGTGGTCGGCCTCGTCGTCACCCACGCGCACGAGGACCACATCGGCGCCATCCACCATCTGTGGCCGCGCCTGTCCTGCCCGATCCACGCCAGCCCCTTCGCCTCGCACGTCATCCGCGAGCGGCTGAAGGAGACCGGGCGCCTGCGCGACGTCACGCTGCGCACCTTCCAGATCGGCGACACGCTGGACCTGAACCCGTTCCGGGTGCAGAGCATCGCGGTGACCCACTCGATCCCCGAGCCGATGGCGCTGGCCATCCGCACGGCGGCGGGCACGGTGCTGCACACCGGCGACTGGAAGTTCGATCCGGACCCGCTGCTCGGCCGCACCACCGACGTGGCGGCGCTGCGGCGCCTGGGCGACGAGGGCGTGCTGGCGATGACCTGCGACAGCACCAACGCCGACGTCGAGGGCTCCACCGGCTCCGAGGCCGACGCGCGCGCCGGTCTGATGGCGGCTTTCGCCGGCCGCACCGGCGCCATCGCGGTGACCGGCTTCGCCTCCAACGTGGCGCGCATGAAGGCGGTGGCGCAGGCCGCCGCGGCGCACGACCGCAAGGTGGTGCTGGCCGGCCGCTCGATGCTGCGCATGGAGAAGGCGGCGCGCGCCTGCGGCTATCTCGACGACCTGCCGCCCTTCATGGGGGTGCAGGAGGCGTCGTGGACCGACCGGCGCAACCTCGTCCTGCTGTGCACCGGCAGCCAGGGCGAGGAGCGGGCGGCCCTGAGCCGCATCGCCCGCAACGACCACCGCGACCTGTGGCTGGAGCGCGGCGACACCGCGATCTTCTCGGCCCGCGCCATCCCCGGCAACGAGGAGGGCATCGGCGCCGTGCAGGACCACCTGCGCGCCATGGGCGTCGAGGTCGTCACCCCCGCGGACATGCCCGTCCACGTCTCCGGCCATCCGAAGCGCGACGACCTGCGCCGCATGTACGATCTGGTGCGCCCGCGCTTCGCGGTGCCGGTGCACGGCACCATCGCGCACCTGGAGGCGCACGCCCGCCTCGCCCGCTCCTGCGGGGTCGAGCGCGCGCTGGTGATCGAGGACGGCGACGTGGTGCGTCTCGCGGCCGAGGGGACGGCGGTGACCGGCCAGGTCGAGCCGAAGCGCCTCGCCCACGACGGCCGCGCCCTGCTGGCCTGGGACGACAGCATGCTGGAGACGGCGGATCTGCTCGCGGCGTAATAGCCGCGAGTGGACGCTTGACATCCTGCTGCGGCAGGAGCACCCTTGTTCCTGAAGACGTAACCAAGACTGAGGTTGCTGCACAGCAAACAGACCGAAGTACTGGTTCCCGATCAATCGGTCGGTGAATACTGTCAAGCCGTAGCTAGGAGGGTGAGTAGCGTCATGACTCCACCGCAGCTTACTTGATGACAGCGTTCCTTCTGGGAACGACCGGATAGGATTACACGCCTGATGGGGCGTATGAGACGCGGAGTCCTAAGATCTCCGCAGAAAGCCCTCGCCACCCGGCGGGGGCTTTCGTCGTTTCCAGCTTACCCTCTCTCCCCCAGCGGGGCTGGGGGAGGCGTTCCAGCCGTCCCTACGCCAGATCGTCCAGCGCCTGTTCCAGCGACGGGTAGATCGCCTCGATCAGCGAGCCGTCGGCCCGCACCGGGGCGCGCAGCAGCGCCGCCCCTTCGATCGCCCGTTCCAGCGTCAGCCCTGACACCTCCACGAAGCCGCCGGAATCGCCGTAGCAGCCGAGAATCCAGTCGGGCGCCCGCGGATCGCCGTCGAGGTCGTTGTTGGCGGAGATCATCACGTGCGTCTCGTCCTCCGACGCGCGGCACCACGCCAGACACCCGTCGCCGGTGTCCAGCGGGGTGAAAGCGGCGTCCGCCAGCGCCGCGCGCACCTCCGGCCTCACGCCGAGCGCGTTCGCATCGACGGGATGCGCGCTCGCCCCGGTTCCGATCGGCGCCTCGTCCATCGCGCACTCTCCCCTTGCGGACTATCCCAAACTGATAACAGCCGAGGGCGGCCAAACCGCCCCGATGTCGCCCGATTCCCGCGGTCCGGTCATCTTTCGGAAAGGAGTACCTCCTACATAGGGGGCAGCCTTACCACCTTCGGACCGACCATGAGGACCACCGACGAGACCCTGGCGTCATTGCCCGCCCCCGACACGCGCCGCTGGGTGTCCAGCCGCAAGCAGGCCGTCGTGCTGGCCGTGCGCACCGGCACCCTGTCCATGGCCGAGGCCTGCGACCGCTACGGCCTGTCGGTCGAGGAGTTCCTGTCCTGGGACGCGCTGTTCAGCCGCGGCGGCCGCCGCGCGCTGCGCGTGACCAAGCTGCGGGAGTTCCGCACCGCGGGCCCCTGACCGCCGTGCGTCATCGCGCGCATCACCGGGCGCTCTTGCTTTTTACCCTGGTCCGGCGGATGATCGGACTCTGAACAAACTGGCCGGAAAAACCGGCAACCGGGGAGCGTGTCGTGGTCGCCGAGGATCTGCTGCGCACCGCCAGCGAGATGGAGGACTCCGGCGCCCCTCGCGACGTCATCGGGATGCTGTACGAATCCTTCGCCCAGGCCGCGCTGATCCAGGCCGGGATCACGGTCGACCTGATGTGGCTGTGTGGGTTCGACAACCCGCATGCCGTCTACGGGTCCATGGGGATGGCCCAATAGCTCAGCTCCCGTAGGGCGTGTCCAGCGCCGCCTGGATCAGGCCGGCGGTCTTCTTGCCGAAGCCGCGCAGTGCCGCGATCTCCCCGGCGTCCGCCGCGAAGACGCCGCGCACCGAGCCGAAGCGCGTCAGCAGGGCCTGCGCCCGCGTGCGCCCGACTCCGGGCAGGCCGTTGACGATGAACTCCGCCAGCACGCGCGGGTCGGTGGGCTTGCTGGGCCGCAGCGGCAGGTCGCGGCGGCCGTCCTGCAGGCGCTTCGCCATGGACAGCAACAGATCGGCGGTTTCCTGGAGGCTGGCGGTGCGCAGCACCGTGGCGCCCTCGACCACGGCCAGATGGCTGATGGCGCCGGTGATGACCTTGGGCTCCAGCTCGACGTGGCCGTCGTAGGGGTTGCCCTCGATGATCCAGACCACCCGGTCGTAGGTGGCGCGCAGCTTGGCCGCCTGCTCGGCGAAGCGGCCGTCGAGCAGCGAGGCGACGAAGTCGCCGCCGGCCTTGCGCTCCACGGCGGCGCCGGGGCCGATCAGGTAGTCGCCGACGTCGAGCTGGTCGGCCTCCACCTCGACGGCGCTGCCGTCGACGCTGCCGGTCGCGCGCAGGATGCCGATCAGTTCGGCCGGTTCGTGGCAGTCGGCGATGATGCGCATGGGAGCACCGGGTGTGGTCTTGCCAATCACCCGTTCAACCATGCGGAGGTGCAGAAGGTTGCGGGAAGGTTGGGGAGGTCTCCGCACGGTCCCCCACCCCAGCCCTCCCCACTACGCGGGGGAGGGAGTCGGTTCCTCCCCCGAGTGCTACGGTATGCACACCTGTTGCGGAGCGGTAAGTGACTGGGAAAACAAATATTTTCCCGTCATCCCCGCCTTCGTGGGGATGACGGTCAAGTTATTGAAGTATTGGACACTTTGTGCCGCAACAGGTGTGCATACCGTAGCCGCGAAGTGGGGGGAGGTTAGGAGGGGGGCGCGCCGCCGGCGCTTGCCCGACTTCCGCCATGCTCGTCCAGGAACCGCCGACAGGCGTCGAAGTCCCCCTCCACCCCCGGCGGCAAGGTCATCCGCTTGCGCTTCGCCAGATCCTTGGCAAACGCCACCATGCGCTCCGTCGGCGCGCGGCCCGACGGAACCGGTTCCTCCGCCGCCTTCCGCCGGGGCCGGCGCGGCTGGCGCGGCGCCGTTGCGGTGGCGCCCGCCTTCGGCGGAGTCCGCTTCCGGCCGCCCTTGCGGAAGGGCGCCGCCGGCTGGCCGAGGCCGATGCGCGCGCCGGACTGCGCGGTCAGCGAGCCGATCAGCCGCTCCGCCTCCGTCGCGATGCCGTCGATCACCGCGCGGAAGTCGGCGCGGCCGGTCACCACCTCGTCCAGCCGCATCTCCCACAGCGCGGTGGTGCCGGGATCGACCAGCGCCGGGGCGGCGCCGCGCAGCAGCTCGAACAGCGCCAGCCCGGCCGGGGTGGCGTGCAGCCACTTGCCCTCGCTGCCCAGCAGATTCTGCTTCTTCAGGCCCTTGATCACCTCGGCGCGGGTGGCGGGGGTGCCGATGCCCTTGGCCTCCTTCAGCCGCTCGCGCAGCGCCGGGTCCTCGACGAAGCGCCACGCGTTCTGCATGGCGTCGATCAGCGTGCCCTCGTTGTAGCGCGGCGGCGCCTGGGTGCGCTTGGCCTCCACCTTGGGGTCGGAAAGCGTCGCCATCTCCCCGTCCTTGAGCGGCGGCAGGTCCTGCTCGGCGTCGGCCTCCAGGGGCGCGTCCTGCTGCTCGGCCCCGGTGTAGACCGCCCGCCAGCCGAGGCGCAGCGGGATGCGGCCGGTGGCGCGGAACTCAGCCTCCGATGCCGGAACTTTATCGGTGGCGGGGACGGGCACGCCCATCGTCACCGTGGTCTGCCGGTACTCGTAGTCCGGCATCACCGCCGCGAGGTAGGAGCGGCAGATCAGCGCGAACAGCTTCTTCTCGTCCTCGGACAGGCGACCGAGCCGCGCCTCCAAGTCGTCCATGACGTTGACGTTGGGGACGACGGCGTGGTGCGACACGCCCTCCAGCGCCTTGTCGCAGAAGTGGCCGGACTTGCCGCGGCGGATCACCGGCTTCGGGATCTCCAGGTGCGCGAAGCCGCGCAGCCGGGTCAGCGCGCCGACCAGGGCCGGCACGTCGGCGATCTGGTTCTCCGAGAGGTAGCGCGCCTCGGCGCGCGGGTAGGTGATGAGCTTCTTGCCCTCGCCGTCGTAGAGCGACTGCGCCACGGAGAGCGTGCGGTCGGCGGTCCAGCCCCAGCGCTGGCCGCAGGTCTTCTGCAGGGCCGGCAGGTCGAACAGCCTGGGCGGCGCCTGCCGCCGCTCCTCCACCGTCACCGACAGCGGCCCGGCGTGACCGGCCGCCGCCGCGGCGATGGCCTCGGCGCGCGCCCGGTCCTTGATGCGCGCCTGGGGGGGCGGGGCGTGCCGCATGGGGAAGCGGCCGGCGGCCACGGTGGCCGTGGCCACCACCTCGAAATAGTCCTCGGGCTTGAAGTCGCGGATCTCGATCTCGCGCAGGCAGACGATGGCGAGCGTCGGCGTCTTCACCCGGCCGATGCCGATCACCCCGCGTTCGCCCGGCGCGCGCAGTGATGTGGTGGCGGTGCGGGTCAGCGACAGGTTGAAGATCTGGTCGGCCTGCTGGCGCGCCACCGCGGCGTCGTAGAGCGGGCGCATCGAATCGTTGGGCTTCAGCGCCGCAAAGGCCTGCCGGATGGTCTTCGGGTCCTGCGCGGTGAACAGCGCGCGCTTCACCCGGCCGCGGAAGCCGACGTGCTCCAGGATCTCCTGGCCGATCAGCTGCCCCTCGCGGTCGCAGTCGGTGGCGAGGATCACCTCGTCGCAGCCCTTCAGCGCGGCGGCGATGGCCTTGAGCTTGGCCGGCTTGTTGCCGTGGCCGTCGGGGCGGGTGGGATAGAGCCCGTCCGGCTTCAGCAGGGTCGGCGCCCAGCGCTTCCAGGCGGGGTCCACCTCCTCCGGCTCGGCGAGGCGCAGCAGGTGGCCCTCGGCCGGCAGGATGCGGCCGAACCGTTCGCCCAGCGCGGCGCGCAGGTCCTTCGCCTGGCTCGATTTCTCGGTGATGATCAGCGTCGCCATGCCCGTGAGGATAAACCGTGAACGCGAACGCAGCAAGAACATTGACGGCGTGCGTCGGCTTGGGCTAGGCCGGAGATAGGAGGTCTTGCCTGTGGCATCCGCCGCGCGGACTCCCTATGTTCCCCCGCTCCCTGGAATCCCACGCGAAGCGCATGTCCCTGCTCGACCCCATCCGGTCCGCGGCCTCCCCCGGAGTTCCCTTCTCCCAGGAGGATCTGGCGCGCGTCTTCGACGTGAAGACCGTCCAGCGCGGCCGCACGCTGATCCTCGGCGGCGCGGTGCGACTCGGCGCGGCGGAGGACCGCATCGAGGCGACGGTGAGCGACCTCGGCCGCGAGCTTGCGGTGACCGTCACGCCGGTGGACCGCGGCCGGCGGGTGATGTTCGAGCGCTCCTGCACCTGTGGCCGCAACGCCTGCGCGCACATGGCCGCGGCGGCGATGTCGGCGCTGGACACCCGGCCGCAGTGGCGCCGCGCTTCGCTGCTCGACCTGATGGACAAGCCGCAGCCCGAGCCACCGCCGCGCCGCCAGCCGGTCCTGGCGCTGGCCCCGGCGCCGAAGCCGGAGCCCAAGCCCGAACCCCGGCCCGAACCGAGGCCCGAGCCGGTCGCGCCGCCGCGCCTCGCCGCGCGCTGGACGCTGGAGGCCGGGCGCGACGACATCGCTCTGTTCGTCACCGCCACGCTGTCCGCCGGCCCCGGCCCCGGGACCCCGGCCACCCCGCGCGACGTCATCGAGAAGGTCGCCCGCGACCTGGACGGCGACGCCGACCGTGCCATCGCCCGGCTGCTCGGCGGCGGCGGGGTGGTGCGCACGCCGGTCGCCAAGGGGCGGCGTGACGACATCGACCGGCTGATCCGCCGCCTGCTCGGCAGCGGGCGGCTGCGCTGGCACACCGGCGCGGCGCTCAAGGAAGGCCCCTCGAAGGCCCTGCGCGCCTTCCGCGACCCGAAGAGCGGCAAGCTGCGTCCCGCCGGCGTTCCCGAGGGCGGGGTGCTGGTCCGCGGCCTCGGCTGGTGGCTGGTGGACCCGGCGGCCGGGCTGGTCTGCCCGGTCGACATGCAGGTGGTCGAGCCCCCGAAACCCAAGCAGCCCAAGCCGGTCCTGCCGCCGCCCACCATTCCGCTGCCCAGGGCCCGCCCGGAGCCGCCGCCGGCCCGCGCTGCGGAGACCGCCGCCATCGTTGAGCGCGCGCCGGTGGTGATCGCCCGCCTGGGCCGCGTCGTGTCGCCGACCGACGGGCTGGTGGACGTGCTGCGCCTGTCCTTCGACTACGGCGAGCCCGGCCTTCCGGCCGAGATCGACCCCGACGACCAGCGCCAGTTCGCCCGCACCGAGGACATCGGCCTGGTCACCTTCGTGCGCCGCGACAAGGGCGCCGAGCAGGCGGCGCTGGAGCGGCTGGCGGCGCTGGGCTTCGCGCAGGCGCGCATCGAGCCGCCGAAGGGCTCGCTGCAGGCGCGCGGCACCCGGGTGCACTGGCTGACGGGGAAGGAGTCGGCGCAGCGCTGGCAGGACATCCTGGCGAATCACGTGCCCGCCCTGCGCGCCGAGGGCTGGACGGTCGAGATCGGTTCCGACTTCGGCACCCGCGTGGTCGAGCCGGGCGGTGCGGTGGACGTGGCCGTGCGCGACGCCGGCGACGGCTGGTTCGACCTGGAGGTCGGCGTCGACATCGACGGCGAGCGTCGGCCGCTGCTGCCCATCCTGGCCAAGCTGATCGACAAGGGCGGCATGGAGGCGGCACGCGTCATCGACGGCCGCGCCCACATCGTGCTGGACGACGGCAGCGTGCTGGTGCTGCCCGCCGACCGCGTGGAGCGGCTGCTGAGCGTGCTGGAGGCCATGCTGGAGGGCGCCAAGCGGGTGGACGACACGCTGCGCGTGCCGCTCGCCGAGGCCGACACGCTGATCGACATCGACGACCTGATCGCGCGCCGCCCCGACCAGGGCGCGCAGATCGCGGCCTACCTCGACCGCCTGCGCGAGACCGCGGTGCTGCCGGAGGTCGCC
This sequence comes from Azospirillum sp., assembly GCF_050789165.1. Classification (NCBI taxonomy): domain Bacteria; kingdom Pseudomonadati; phylum Pseudomonadota; class Alphaproteobacteria; order Rhodospirillales; family Azospirillaceae; genus Azospirillum; species Azospirillum sp. Next base: position 8,950 of record NZ_JBOZRT010000148.1, on the reverse strand, counting down.
GTGCCGGCGAGCTTCCGCGCCGAGCTGCGCGACTACCAGCAGCAGGGCGTGGCGTGGCTGCAGAGCCTGCGCGCCGGAGGCGTGGGCGGCATCCTCGCCGACGACATGGGGCTGGGCAAGACGGCGCAGACGCTGGCGCACGTCGCGGTGGAGCACGCCGCCGGGCGGCTGACCGACCCGTGCCTCGTGGTGGTGCCGACCAGCCTCGTGCCGAACTGGGTGGACGAGGCGAAGCGCTTCACGCCGCACCTCAAGGTGCTGGTGCTGCACGGCCTGGACCGTCACGAGAAGCGCGGCGACGTCGCGCACGCGCACATCGTCGTCACCACCTACGGCGTCGTCGCCCGCGACATCGACCTGATGAAGGGCCTGACCTGGCACCTGCTGGTGCTCGACGAGGCGCAGGCCATCAAGAACCCGGATTCCAAGGCGACGCGCGGGGTGTGCCAGCTGCAGGCGCGGCACCGGCTCTGCCTGTCCGGCACGCCGGTGGAGAACAATCTGGGCGAGCTGTGGAGCCAGTTCGCCTTCCTGATGCCGGGCCTGCTGGGCGACCGCAAGAGCTTCCAGAAGCGCTTCCGCACCCCCATCGAGAAGCGCGGCGACGCCACCCGCGCGGCGCTGCTGTGGCGCCGGACCAAGCCGTTCCTGCTGCGCCGGACCAAGGCGGCCGTGGCGAAGGAGCTGCCGCCGAAGACCGAGGTGGTGCGCCGCATCGACCTCGGCCGCGAGCAGCGCGACCTCTACGAGACCATCCGGCTGTCGGTGCACGACAAGGTGCGCGCCGCCATCGCCGCCAGCGGCCTGTCGCGCAACGCCATCACGGTGATCGACGCGCTGTTGAAGCTGCGGCAGGTCTGCTGCGACCCGCGGCTGGTGAAGGCGGCGTCGGGGAGCACGCTTCGCAGCGCCAAGCTGGAGACGCTGGTCGACATGCTGGCCGAGATGGTGCCGGAGGGCCGGCGGGTGCTGGTGTTCTCGCAGTTCACCTCGATGCTCGACCTCATCAAGGTGGAGTTGCAGGAGGCCGGCATCGCCTATGTGGAGCTGACCGGCCGCACGCTCGACCGCGCCGACCCGGTGCGCCGCTTCCAGGCCGGCGAGGTGCCGGTGTTCCTGATCAGCCTGAAGGCCGGCGGGCGCGGCCTGAACCTGACGGCGGCGGACACGGTGATCCACTACGATCCCTGGTGGAACCCGGCCGCCGAGGACCAGGCGACCGACCGCGCCTACCGCATCGGCCAGGACAAGCCGGTCTTCGTCTACAAGCTGATCGCCGCCAACAGCGTGGAGGAGCGCATCCTCGACCTGCAGCGCCGCAAGGGCAGCCTCAGCGCCGCCACCATCGAGGGCACCGGCGGGCTGGTCGGCGCGCTGGAGGGCGGGGACATCGACTATCTGTTCGAGAAGTCGGAGGAGGCATAGGGGCTGGTCGCTTGAAGCCGGTGCTACCCAGTAGTACCTTAGGGGCAGGAGGGCGCCATGACCGTCAAGACCTCGATTTCGCTGACCGACGAACAGGAGGCCTACGCCCGGAGCTTGGTCGAGGCCGGCCGTTATCCAAGCCTCAGCGCGGTTCTCCAGCAGGGGCTCGAGATGCTGCGGCGCGATAGCGAGAGCCGCGACACGGAGGTCGAGGCGCTGCGGTTGCTGATCGGCCGGCGGCGTGCCGCGGCGTTCGTCGATCTTGATGAAGGCGAGGCGGAGACCCAGGCAATGCTGGAGCGCAAGAGGCAGGCGCGTGCGGCACTATAGGGTCCGCCGCGCGGCCGGCGTCGCGCGCGACCTCGACCTCATCGAGGGTTACCTGTTCCAGGTCTACCAGGATCTCGGCGACGATCCCGGCAGCTCGTCGGAACGGGCGGCGACCCGCATCGGCGAAGCCCTCGCCTACATGCGTACGTTCGAAACCCATCCTCACCGCGGCTCCGAACACCCGGAGATCGCGGCGGGCGTTCGGACGGTGACCAGCAGCCGATTCATTTTCTACTCCGAGATCGACGAGCCGCTGTCCGAGGTCAGGATCCTGGCCATCTTCTTCGGGGGCGTGGACCATCGGCGGCAGATCCTGGATCGCCTCCGGCATTGAGCGGCTTGGCCGTCACGCCCCGTACCGTCTCACCGCCTCCACCGACAGCCCCTGGCCCACCGAGCCGAAGGTGTCGCCCTCGATGACCCGCGCCTCGGGGAAGCCGCCGACGATGGCCGCGCGCACGTGCGGCAGCAGCGTCGAGCCGCCGGTCAGGAACACCGCGTCGATCCGCTCCGCCGTAACCCCGGCCTGGACCAGGCAGTCGCGCACCCGCGCCTCGATCCGTCCGGCCAGCGAGCCGGTGGCGTCGACCAGCGCGTCGGCGGTGATCTCCGGATCCTCGGAATCCAGGTCGAGCGCCAGCGTGGTCCGCTCGCTGCCGGACAGCGTGATCTTGGCGCGCTCCACGTCCAGCGCCAGGGCGTGGCCGCGGTGCTCCTCGACCACGCCGATCAGGCGCTCGATCAGGTGCGGGGCGGCGGACTCGCGGTGCACGCGCTTCAGCTCGGCCATCGACTTGGCGGTGTAGAGGAAGTTGATCCGCGACCACGTCGCCAGATCGAGGAAGAAGCTGCGCGGCGCCAGCAGCCCCGCCCGCTTCATCGGGCTACCGAAGCCCAGCAAGGGCATCACCGCGCTGAGGCTCAGGTCGCGGTCGAAGTCGGTGCCGCCCACCCGGATGCCGTCGTTGGCGAGGATGTCCCCGGCCCGCTCGGCCCGTCCGCGCCGCTCCGGCCCGATGCGGACGATGGAGAAATCCGAGGTGCCGCCGCCGATGTCGGCGATCAGCGCCAGCTCCTCGCGCGACACCTGCTGCTCGTAGTCGAGCGCGGCGGCGATCGGCTCGTACTGGAAGGAGACGTCGGCGAAGCCGATGCCGCGGGCGATCTCCTCCAGCGCGCGCTCGGCCGCCGCGTCGGCCGCGTCGTCGCCATCCACAAAGTGAACCGGGCGGCCGTGCACCACGCTGTCCAGCGGCTTGCCGGCCGCCTCCTCGGCGCGGCGGCGCACCTCGCGCAGGTACTGGCCGATGACGGCGCGGAAGCTGATGCGCCTGGCGCCCAGCGAGGTGTCGGCGTCGATCAGGTCGGTGCCCAGCGCCGACTTGATGGAGCGCATCAGCCGCCCTTCGGCGCCCGCCGCGTACGCCTCCAGCGCCGCGCGGCCGTAGGCGGTGCCGCCGGTCTCGAAGTCGAAGAACAAAGAGGAGGGCAGGGTGGTGCTCGTCCCCTCCAGGGGGAGCAGGCGCGCGCCACCTGGAGCAGGCGCGCCGAGCGTCGTGCCCAACGTCGTGTTGGACGTTCCGAAATCCAGACCGCACGCCGCCATGGGACCCTCCGGGAAGCCAAGGCGGCGACCCTATACAGGCGTCGGCGGCCCGGATCAATCCCGACAATGGGGCTCCACGCATGCCGGTCATACCACGGCCGCTCGCGAAAAGGCTGGCGCCGGGGTGGAGAACCCACTACATAAGCCGGGCATTCGCTGGAGGCCCTTTCGTCGTCCGAGCGAGGTTCGAAGCTCGATGGACGGTCCCAATCGTCCGGAATACGACGCAACAGCGCCTCCCTCTTCCTCCGGCATGATCGACACCTGACCGATCCGCGGCTTTGCGACGGGCCGCGGCGCTGTCGTTTGCTTTGGGATACCCGTTTTGACCTTTTCCGATCTGAATCTGCACCCTGGTCTTCTCCGCGCCCTCGAAGAGGCCGGCCACACCGAGCCGACGCCGATCCAGGCGCAGGCCATTCCGGTGGGGCTTGAGCGCCGCGACGTGCTCGCCACCGCCGACACCGGCACCGGCAAGACCGGCGCCTTCCTGCTGCCCTCCCTGCACCGCCTGATGGAGACGGACGACGCCGTCGCCGCCTCCGGCGAGCGCCGCATGCGCCCGCGCGGTCCCCGCGTTCTGGTGCTGGCGCCGACGCGCGAGCTGGCGCGTCAGGTCACCATGTCCGCCCGCACCTACGTCAAGTTCCGCCGCCTGTTCGTGGTGGACGTGCTGGGCGGCGCGCCGTTCGGCCCGCAGGTGCGCGACCTGTCGCGCCCGGTGGACGTTCTGGTCGCCACCCCCGGCCGCCTGCTCGACCACATGCGCCGCCGCACGGTCAGCCTGAGCGAGGTCGAGGTGCTGATCCTCGACGAGGCCGACCGCATGCTGGACATGGGCTTCGCCGAGGACATCGCCGCCATCGGCGAAGCCTGCCCGAAGGACCGCCAGACGCTGCTGTTCACCGCGACGCTCGACCGCCGCATGGAGGCCGTCGCCCGCAACCTGGTGCGCGACCCGGCCCGCGTCGCGGTCGAGAGCACCCCGGCCAGCGCCCCGAAGATCGAGCAGCGCATGCTGTGGGCCGACGACCTGGGCCACAAGCGGCGCCTGCTGCGCCACTTCTCGGCGTCGCCGGAGATCCACAAGGCGATCATCTTCGCCGCCACCAAGCGCGACGCCGACGAGATCGCCGCCGAGCTGGCGGCGGACGGCCACGCCGCGGCGGCGCTGCACGGCGACATGCGCCAGGAACACCGCACCCGCACGCTCAGCAAGCTGCGCGACGGCCGGGTGCGCCTGCTGGTCGCCACCGACGTGGCGGCGCGCGGCATCGACGTGCGCGACATCACGCACGTCATCAACTTCGACCTGCCGCGCAACCCGGAGGACTACGTCCACCGCATCGGCCGCACCGGCCGCGCCGGGGCCGAGGGTGTCGCGATCTCCTTCGCCACCCGCACCGACCGCGGCGCGCTGTTCGGCATCGAGCGGCTGATCGGGTCGCAGGTGCCGGTGCACACCGTGCCGGGCCTGGAGCCGACGCAGCGCTTCGACAACCCGAACCGGCCGAAGCGCACGGGCTTCCGCAACAACGGCCCGGCCCGCCCGTGGCACGGCGAGCGCAAGCACACCGAGCGCGGCCACGGCGGCCACGCCCATGAGGGCCACGCCGGGCACGGCGACCGCAAGCCGGCCGAGCGCGGCGACCGTCCGGCGCGCGCGACGCCCTGGAAGTCCGAGGGCAACCGTTCGTACAAGGGCAGCCGGAACGGCGGCCGGCCGTAACGTTCCCGAACTGGGCCCCCCTCCTAACCTCCCCCCACTGCGCGGGGGGAGGAATCGAGCCCTCCCCCGCGAAGTGGGGGAGGGTTGGGTGGGGGCCCACCTCAACGACCTTCCCCCCGAAAAGCCCCGCTCCTTCCCGGAGCGGGGCTTTTTGTTGCCCGGAACATGGAAGAATCCGCCGCCCACGCCCATCTGCAACCGATGACCCGCCCGACCACCGTCCGCATCGGCCGTCCCCCGACGCTCTGGCCGTCGCAGATCGCGCACTGCCGGACGCTGATGCGCGACTTCAGCGCGCCGGCCATCCTGGTCGAGGGGCGGCTGATGGACACGCCGTTCGGGCCGCGCATCGCCGCCACCATGGACGTCCCGCCCGAGATGGGGCCGGTCACGCTGGCCGGCCATCCCGCCTACCGGCTGGCTATGCGCGACGCGGCGGGGATGGTGACCTTCGCGCGGATGGTGGCGCTGAACGCCAGCGGCATCGACCCGATCACCGCCAGCCGCGAGGTGGAGGAGGTGCTGTGGCAGGTCATCGTGCTGCCGGCCGGCGTCACCCTGATCGCCCGCACCGAGGACGCCGACTACGGCCCCTTCCTGCTCGCCGAGGAGGAACCGGACGAGCGGCTGGCCGCCCTGGTCGACCGCCAGCTTTCCTTCGCCGGCATCACCGTCGGCGACCATCCGGCGGAGGGGACGGACACGCTCAACCGGGCGTGATCCGGAACCATCCGGCGCTCCCGCCCGTTTCCGCTGCCATGAATTGCACGCAGGGGAGAGCGGAATGGCGAACGTCTTCTATATCATCGGGGTGATCGTGGTCGTGCTGGCCATCCTGTCCTTCCTCGGACTGCGCTGAGCCGGACGGCATGAAAAAAAAGGCCGGCACCCGTGGGGGTGCCGGCCTTTTCCGTGCGCGCTCTCCGTCAGGCCGCGGCGGTCTGGCCGGCCGGAACGGCCTCGGCCTTGGCGCGGGCCGGACGGGCCGGGAGCATGTCGCCGACGGCGAACAGCACCGCCATCAGGTTCGGCACCGCCATGGCGGCGAGCAGCACCGCCCACAGCTCCAGCGACAGCGTGCCCAGCGGGTTGGCGAGCATCGCCGTGACCGAGGCCGCCGCCAGCGCGCCGGACAGGTACGCCTCCGGCTTGGCGCAGAACTTGGACGGCGCGCGCTGGCCGCCCTTGGCGGTGACGCGGAAGGCGTCGCGCTTGCGGATCAGGCCGCGCAGGGCCGCCAGCGCCACCGTGGTGGACAGCGCCATGCCCACGGCGCAGGCCGCCACCGACTGGCCCCAGCTGTTGCCCGAGGCGTAGCGCGAGGCCAGCAGGCTCGACCCGGCGCGCAGCACCAGCGCGCCCAGCACCGCGGCCGTGGCCTCGACCGGCGGCAGGTGCAGCGGCAGCACCAGCGAGGCGAAGGTCCAGGCCACCGCCGCGACGGCGGCGAACATGCCGACCGCGTCCGACCACCAGCGCGCCCAGTTCAGCAGGTAGCCCGCCTTCTGCCGCGCCGTGAGGCCCCGGAAGCCCGGCAGGAACTTGCGCCAGTGGGCGCGCAGGATCTGCGTCGAGCCGAACACCCAGCGGTCGCGCTGCTTGCGGAACTGCATGAAGTTGTCCGGGGCCAGACCCTCGCCCAGCCGCTCGTCGGTGTAGGCGGCGCGCCAGCCGGCCGAGAGGATGCGGATGCCCAGCTCGGTGTCCTCGCAGATGCCCTCCTCCGACCAGCCGCCGACGTGGTCCATGGCGGCGCGGCGCAGCATGATCATCGTGCCGTGGCAGATGAACGCCTGCGAGGCGAGGCCCTCCTGCATGCCGACGTCGAAGAACGGGCGGTACTCGGCGGTCATGGCGGCCTTCAGGAAGGTCTCGTGGCCGTCGCGGTGCTCCTGCGGGGCCTGCACGATGCCGACCAACGGGTCGGCGAAGTGCGGGGCCAGCTTGGACAGCCAGTCCGGCGCGACCGTGTAGTCGGCGTCCAGCACCGCGACGATCTCCGCCTCCGGCGCCGTGTGGCGCAGCGCGGCGTTGAGGGCGCCGGCCTTGAAGCCGCCGATCTTCTTGTACCAGTGGAACTTGAACTTCGGGCCGAGTTGCGTGCACAGCTCCGCCACCGGGGTGACCAGCGCCTCGTCCTCGGTGTTGTTGATCAGCACGACCACCTCGTAGGCCGGGTAGTCGAGCCGGGCCAGCGAGCGCAGCGTGGCGGCCAGCACCTCCGGCTGCTCGCGGCAGGCGGCGACGTGGACGGAGACGAAGGGCGTGTGCCCGGCGTCCGGCGCCCGGCGCGGCAGCAGCTGCGGCGCGCGGCCGGTCAGCAGACGGCGGGCGACGTCCACCAGGTCGGCGAAGGCGACGCCCATCATCAGGGCGCCCAGCAGGAAGGCGGAGCCCCAGGTGGTGATCGCGCCGAAGGTCAGGTACTCGCCGTAGGCGCCGGCCACCGCCATGCCCACCGCGAAGCCGATGACGTTGGCGCCGAACCCGGCGCCCAGCGCGAACAGCGCGTTGGAGCGGCCGCGGAAGGCGACCAGCGCCGACAGCGCGAGGCCGAGCAGGATGGCGGCGCCGGCGCCGACGCGCTCGCCGTACGGGGCGGGCACCATGCCGGCCAGCGGCCACTTCGGCGCGCGGTCGGCGTCGAGCATGCCCCAGGTCGGGCCCGGCGAGCCTTCGATGGTGGACTTCCAGATGCCGTCGTACGCTTCCACCACGTTGTAGTGCAGGCCCAGCATGCCGGCCTCGGCGGCGAAGTTGCGCACCACGGCGGCCTGCGCCTCGATGGAGGGGTAGGCGTCGTGGAAGTTGTCGCCGCCGGACGGCCAGCCCACCTCGCCGACGAACAGCTGCTTGCCGGGGTGCGCCTTGCGCACGGTGTCGAGGCGGTCGCGGACCCAGGTCAGCGCCTTGTCGGCCGGCACGCCTTCCCAGTAGGGCAGGACGTGGACGCCCATGTAGTCGGACGCCTTCACCGTCTCGTTGGCCTTGACCATCTCCGACCAGACGTCGGCGGTGCCCACCTGGATGCGCTTCGGCAGGGCGGCGCGCACGCGCTTGACGTAGCCGGCCAGCTCGGCGTCGGTGACGTCGGCGCGCAGCAGCGACTCGTTGCCGACGATCACGCGGGTGATGCCGCGCACCGTCTTGGCCAGCGCGATGCCGCGCGCGACCTCCTGCTCGTTCTTCGCCTTGTCGCGGCTGATCCAGATGCCGAGCGACACGTCCAGCCCGGCGCGCGCGGCGAGCGCCGGCACCTGCCCCTGCGCGCCCAGCGACGAGTAGGTGCGCACCCCGTCGGCGAAGCCGGCGATGGCGGACATGTCCTTCTCGATCTGCGCGAGCGGCACGTTGGGCGAGGTGTTGGGATCGTAGCTGCGCCCGGAGGGCGAGTAGGAAACGGACTCGATGCGTCCCGGCTCCGCGTCGATCGGAGTGGGGGCGTTGCGCCAGGACCAGAAGGACGCGTGGCCGGCGGTCACGGCCAGCAGGGCGGCGGCGATGGCCGCGGACCGCATCGAACGCTTCGGGGTGTTCATGGGGCTATTCGGCTCGGAAGGCTGCGTGGCGCGGGTGTTGATCACCCGACGCCGAGACGAACACGGGCCCCCAAAAACTATTCCAGCGCTTTCATCCCGCGTAGACCCAATTCGGCAGCGCCGTGGCGATGCCGGGGAAGACACAGAGGAGTACCACCGCGAAGATCATCAGTCCCACGAACGGCATGACGCCCCAGATCACGTCCTTGAGCGGGATGTCGGGGGCGATGTTCTTGATGACGAAGATGTTCAAGCCGACGGGCGGGTGGATGAGGCCCATCTCCATGACCACCATCATGATGACGCCGAACCAGATCAGGT